>JBEKGQ010000105.1:0-13187 GCA_050012715.1 Polyangiaceae bacterium | reverse complement strand
CGCGATCGACCTGAACACGCTGCCGGACGACGCGCCGGCCTGGGACGGACCGACCGTGAACCTGACCGGCGACGACCTCTCCAACCTCGTCCCGGCGCGCGACGACGCGGCGCCGGAGGAGGCCCCCGCCGACGAGGACGCGGCGGCGGGCGTGGAGGAGGCGCGCGAGCTGACGCGGACGCACCTGCGGGGGCTGCTCGAGGCGCTGGTCTTCGCGAGCGACAAGCCGGTGAAGTCCGGCGAGCTGGCACGGCTGGCGTCCGCTCCGGTGAAGCAAGTGCGCGAGCTGCTCGAGGAGCTGAAGGCGACCTATGCCGGGCGAGGGATCGTGCTCGACGAGGTGGCGGGAGGGTGGCTGTTCCGGACGAGCGTCGAGTACGCGCCCTTCGTTCGCGAGATGTCGAGCGAGAAGCCCGTGCGCCTCTCCCGGGCCCAGGTGGAGACGCTCGCCATCGCCGCCTACCGGCAGCCGATCACGCGCCCCGAGGTCGACGACATCCGCGGCGTGGACAGCGGAGCGACGCTGAAGCTCCTGCTCGAGCGCGACCTCCTGCGCATCGTCGGCAAGAAGGACGAGCCCGGCCGGCCGATCCTCTACGGAACGACGACGCACTTCCTCGAGTTCTTCGGGCTCAAGTCGCTGAAGGACCTGCCGACGCTGAAGGAGTTCACCGAGCTGTCGGACGAATCACGCCTGGTCGCGGAGGCGGAGCTCGGCGAGGTGCTCCCGGCGCACGCGCCCGCCGCGACGAGGGACGACGACACACCCAGCGACACGCTGACGCCGCCGCCGGAGCACGACACGATCGCCCCGCCCGCCCCTCCGACCCACGACGACATCGACGACCGCGGCGAAGAGGCTCGCGAGGGCGAGCCTCGGCCCTGAGCGGGCGATCGGGCTTCGTCAGTCGGCGGCGGGATCCGGGTACTTCTCGGCGAGCTTCGCCACCTCGTCGCGCAGCTTCTTGTGGGCGGCGAGCTTGCGCAGGAGCTCCCAGACCTGCGGGTCGGCGAGCGCCTTCACCGGATCGGCGCCCTTGGCCTTCTTCGGGATGGCGCCCGGCCCCTTGGCGCGGAGCGCGCTCATCGCGTCGACGTACGCCTTGGTGGGGAAGAGCTCGGCCTTCTCCCACGCCATCACCGTCGCCTGGTCCACGCCGAGCGCGGCCGCCAGCTCCTTCGCCGTGCACGCGAGCTCCTTGCGGAGCGTCTTGATCTCGTCGGGGGTCACGACGCTTCGATAGCACCCAGGCGGGGCGCGTCGTAAGCTCGATGGTGGCCGCGCGGGTCGGTGCGGCCTCTTGCCATGCGTCGCATCTTCGTCTCGGTGTTCCTGGGAGCCGCGTGCGCGACGACGGCGCTGGCCGGCGGCTGCTCGCAGAACAAGGGCGCGGGCGGGGCCGACGCCGCCGTGGACGGCTACCGTGTCCCGGTGAGCGACGGGGCCAGCGTCGAGGACGAAGGTCCGGGCGAGGACGCGGGCGACACGGCGACGTCGGAGGAGACGACGATGCGTCTGGCGCACGCGTCGCCGGACCTCGGTCCCATCGACTTCTGCTGGCGGCAGACCGGGACGGCGACCTTCATCGGCCCGGTGCTCCAGGGGCAGCTGCCGGTCGACGCGGGCTCGCACGCCGACGCGAGCCCGGACGGCCCGCACGACGCCGGCCACGCCGAGGCCGCGCCCCCCGGCGACGGGGCGAGCGACGGCGCCGAGGTCAGCACGCCCGCGCCGCCCGACGCGGAGGCCGGGACGGCCGGCGAGCTGGTCTTCGGCACCATGTCGGGTGACGTTCTCCTCCCGTCGGCGGGCACCTTCGACATCGCCGTGGTCCCCGCAGGGCAGGCGTCGTGCGTGGCTTTCCGCTTCGCCGGGACGGTCACGCTCGACGCGGGCAAGCGGGCCACCGTCGTGCTCATGGGCGTCGCCGCCGAGGACGCGGGCCCGGACGCCCTCTCGGTCGTCGCGTTCACGGACGCGCCCACCGACCCGCAGACCGCGCGCGTTCGCATGATCCACGCCGCGCTCGGCGCGATGAGCGAGCCCGCGACCGGGCCGCTCTCGGTGCGCGGCGGCGTCACCCTGCTCACGTCGGAGGTCGATCCGCGCATGACGAGCGCGCCGTCGACGGCTCCCCCGGTCGATGCCCTCGGTTACGCGACGCTGACCCCCCTCCAGCCGCCCACGCCGTTCCAGCTCGCGGAGCTCGGCGACGGCCCGACGACGAAGTGGACGACCGCCGAGACCGACCTCGGCGTCCTGGCCGGGACGTCGCACACCGGCGTCATCGTGACCGTCGGGCAGGGCGCCCTCGGGGTCGCCTGGTGCACGGACCTCCCCAGCGACCGCGGCCCGGCGTGCTCGCTGCTCGTGGCGCAGCCGTGATGGGGTGCGAAGCGGTCAGTCCGCCGCGCCGCCGGCGACCGTCATCTTGCCGACGCGGATGGTCGGCGCGGCCGTCGCGGTGCGCAGATCGAGATCGCTCCCCACCGCGTCGATGCGCTGCCAGAGCTCGTCCACGTTGAGCGAGATGGTCACCTCGCTCACCGGGTATGCGAGCTTGCCGTCCTCGATCCAGAAGCCCGCCGCGCCGCGCGAGAAGTCGCCGGTCACCGCGTTGAAGCCGAACCCCATCATCTCGATGACGTAGAGGCCCCGCGCGGTCCCCTTCACGATGGCCTCGTTCGAGTCGGTGCCCGGCTGGAGGACGAAGTTCGACGTCGTGGCCCCGACGCCGGCGCCCCCGCCGCGCGCTGCGCTGGCGGTGCTCTCGCGCCCGAGCTTGCGCGCCGAGTAGCTGTCGCAGAGGTACGTGCGCAGCATCCCCTTCTCGACGACCATGTTCTTGCGGCTGGCGAGCCCCTCGCCGTCGAACGGCCGCGACCCCGGCGCGCGCGGGATGAGCGGATCGTCCGCCACCGTCACGAGGTCGCTCGCCACACGCGTCCCCTCGCGGCCGACGAGGTAGCTCGACTTGCGCCAGATGGAGCTCCCCATGACGCAGCCGGCGAGCATCCCCAGGATCGCGCGCGCCGCGTCCGGATCGAAGACGACCGGGACCTCGCACGTGGACACCGTGCGCGCCCCGAGCTTGCGGAGCGTGCGACGGGCCGCCTCCCGGCCGACCTCGGCGGGCGGATCGAGCTCGGCGAGGTGCCGCCGCGCCGTCCAGTGGTAGCCGCGGCGGTTCTTGCCGCCCTCGTCGGCCGCGACCGGGACGACGTTGAGCGACTGGTACGAGCCCTTGTAGGCCGCGCGGAAGCCGCTCGACAGCACGATGGCCGAGCCCCCGGCGGTGCGCCCGAAGGTGGCGCCCTCGCTGTTCGTGATGCGCGGGTCGAAGGCGAAGGCGGCCGCCTCCCCTTCCTTCGCCATCGCGATGGCCTGCGCCGCGTCGACCGACCCGCCGGCGGGGTCGTAGAGATCGAGGTCGGGCGCCTTCGAGGGATCGCAGAGGAGCTTCGGGTCGGCGGGGCCCGCGAACGGGTCCTCCTGCGACAGGCCGACGAGCTCGATCGCGTCGGACACGAAGCGGTCGATGCCGTGATCGGTGAGGTCGCTCGTGGACGTGGTGGCGACGCGCTTCGCCTGGATGACCCGGAGGCCCGCCGAGCGCGTCCCCGCCTCCTCGACGAGCTCCGGCTCGCCCTTGCGGACCTTGGCCGAGAGCTCGGCTCCGGAGCGGAGCACGCACTCGGCGACGAGGTCGGCGCCCCCCTTGTCGCGGGCCATGCGAAGGATGCGGTCGCCGAGCTCGAGCAGCTCGCTGAGCTCTCGATCGAGGGAGGACGTCATGCGCGGAACATAGCGCGGACCGCGCGCCTCGCGCGACCTAACCCCCGGTCTTCGGCACCTCGACCTTGTCGCTCGCCCCCACCCACACCATGGGCTCGCGCATCCTCTCCTCCATGTCCGGGGGATAGCCGTGGCCGTAGTGCCCCAGGCTCACGAAGCGCGTCGGCACCCCCTGGGCGGCGAGGATGCGCGCGTCTTCCTGCAGCGGCGCGCTCGTCATGTCGAGGTCCCCCGCGGCGAGGACCACGCGCTTGACGCCGGCCTTCTTCAGCGCCGCAGCATCCGGATGCACCTGCGAGGCGACGACGACGAGCCCGGCGTACGTGCCGGTCGTCCCCTGGGCGATCTGCACCGCGGCGATTCCCCCGAGCGAGAAGCCCACGATGATGCGCGGCGCGGACGCGTCCACCTCGCCGTCGTGGCTGCGAACGAGGGCGCGCACGCTCCCCTCGACGAGCTGGCCGTCGGCGGGGCCGTTGAGCCGCCAGCGCGTCCCGCCGCCGCACGCGTCCTCGCCGCGCGGGCAGACCAGCCATCCGCGCGACGTCGAGACGTCGACGAAGGGCGCGCATGCGCTCTGGGGATGGCCGCACATCCCGTGGAGCATCACCGTCACGGGACGCGGCGACTCGGTGCCGTCGGCGCCTCTCGGCGGGTAGACGAACGCCTTGCCGGCGAAGGCCTCGGCGTCCTCCCACGCCGGCTCCTCCGGGGTGCGGGCGCGGGGGGCGGGTTGCTCGCCGACCGCCGCCGCGGACGCGATCGGCTTCGCGGTGGCGGCCGGAGAGGTCGCCGAGGTCGGGGTCGTGGCCGTCGCCGTTCGGACGAGCGGGGCCGCGATCATCGCGGCGATCCCGACCGCCGTGCACACCATCGCCATCGTGCGCGCGTGGCGCGCGCCGTCTTGCCGGAGCATCGTTCCCTCCTCGCGCCGCGGCGACTTGCTCGCGGCTTCTCGTCTCTTCATCGCGCGAGGACGAGAGAGCGTGACAGAGAATCGCGCGTCCCCTACTTGGACGACGGCTTCTTGCCGAAGTCGTCCAGCGATTGCGTCGGTGCCGGCACGGGGGTCGGCGCGCTCGTCGGATCGAACGGCGCCAGGCTGCTCCCGAACGAGTCCACCTTCGACCGCGGCCGGGGCTTCGCCTTCTGCGGCACCGTCGCGCTCCCCGTCGGCGCCGGCTTCGGCGTGAGCAAGGGCTTCAGGGGCTCCTTGTCGTCGCCGAAGGTCGACGAGGGCGGCGGTGCGTCCATCGGCGTCGTGCTCATCGCGGGGCTCGACGACGGCGGCAGCTGCGGCGCCGTCGGCACCGGGGTCGGCGTCGACGAGGGCACGAACGATGGACCCGGCGCAGGCGCCACCTCTTCGTGACGGCGCCGCAGAGAGAGAGCGATCGCCAGCGCGATGAGCAGCAGCGCGGCGAGCGCCGCCGTCTGCGCCGCCCACTTCTGCTTGTAGTACCGCCGCAGGCGCGACACGCGTTGCCGCACGCGCGGCGCCGGCACGTTCGCCTCCGCCGCGATCGTCTCGAGCTTCTCGCCCTCGCCTTCGCGGAGCATCCACTCGAGCGTCTTCTCGTTCTCCTCCCCCTCCGGCAGCTCCTTCTTCGCCCAGCGCAGCAGATCCATCGCGCTCTGCGGCGCGCTCTCCGCCGCCGCGACCGGCGCCCCCTCCTCGGGCGACTCCAGGTCCCGCGGCACCTCGCGCCGCGCCCGCCGGAACCAGTCGACGACCTTGTGGCGGCAGATCCCGTACACCCAGCGGACGATGTCCTCGTCCTCCTCCGGGTGATGCTCCGCGTCGAGCGCCTCGGTCAGGGTCGACTGCACGATGTCCTGAACCTCGGGCTCGGGCACCCGCGAGCGCACGAAGTGCGACAGCCCCGCCGTGAGGGAGGGATCCGACAGCTTCGCGATGAACCGCTCGGGCGCCACGTGCATGGTCACTATCCCTCTGTCGGGGACATCGCGCGACGCGGAAAGAATGTGACAGGGTCGGCGCGTGGTAGGCTCATTTTGGACCCTGTCATGGCCCGAGCCTCGTCCCATCCGGCGCGAGCGGCCGTAAGCCCGCGCGCCACCCTGACTTTCGAGTTCCTCTGCCGGGTCCTCGAGAAGGGCGGCCTGCTCACGACCGACCAGCGGCGGGACGCCATGACCAAGGGCGAGGTGGCCCACGCCCGCCTCCTACGTCAGCGCACCAGCGGCCCCCGCGGCAAGCGGGCGCCGAGCGGCTCCGACGGGGTGCACCCGGCGGAGACCCTCGTCTCGCTCGGCTTCGGCCAGGCGGGCGACGAGCGCTATCCGCTGACCGAGCGGATCATCATGCAGGGCCTCGCGAAGCACCTGGGGCTGCCCTACGTCGACCTCGATCCGCTGAAGATCGACGCGAAGCTCGCGCCGAAGCTCCTCTCCCGGCCGTTCGCGCGCCGGCACGGCGCGCTCATCATCGCCGCCGACGACCGCAAGGTCACCGTCGCGGTGGCCGATCCGCTCGACCTCACGCTGGTGGAGGACCTGCGGACCCACGTGCGCCTCGAGCCGAACCTCGTCGTCTCGACGCCGACCGACATCCAGCGCCTCATCACGGACTTCTACGGGTTCCGCGGCGCGGTCGACGCGGCCGAGCAGCAGGCCACGACCGGCGTCGACATCGGCAACCTCGAGCGGTTCGTGAAGCTCAATCGCGTCGAGGAGATCGAGGCGAGCGACAGCCACGTCGTCTCCGCGGTGGAGTACATCTTCCACTACGCGCTCGACCAGCGCGCGAGCGACGTCCACATCGAGCCCCGCCGCAACGCGTCGCTCGTGCGGATGCGCATCGACGGCGTGCTCCACAACGTCTACGAGCTCCCCAAGGTGGTCCACCCGGCCATCGTGTCGCGCATCAAGACGCTCGCCCGCCTCGACATCGCCGAGAAGCGACGCCCGCAGGACGGCCGCATCAAGACGTCCCGCAACGACCGCGAGGTCGAGATGCGCGTGTCGACCATCTCGGTCGCGTTCGGCGAGAAGCTCGTCCTGCGCGTCTTCGACCCGGGGGCTCTGCTGCAGGATCTCGGGGAGCTGGGGATGTTCGAGCAGCAGCTCGCCGTCACCGAGGGGTTCCTCGGGCGACCGCACGGGCTCATCCTGGTGACCGGCCCCACCGGCAGCGGCAAGACGACGACGCTCTACAGCGCGCTCCGCGTGCTCGCGACGCCGGAGGTCAACGTCGTCACGATCGAGGACCCGATCGAGATCGTCGTCGACGCCTTCAACCAGGTCGCGGTGCAGACGAAGATCGGGATGACCTTCGCCGAGGGCCTGCGCCACGTGCTGCGGCAGGATCCCGACGTCATCATGGTGGGCGAGGTGCGCGACACGGAGACGGCGGAGATCGCGCTCCAGGCGGCGCTCACCGGCCACATGGTCCTCGCCACGCTGCACACGAACGACGCGGCGACCGCGATCACCCGGCTCATCGAGCTCGGCGTCGACCCGTTCGTCCTGTCGTCGACGCTCATCGGCGTCCTCGCGCAGCGCCTCGTCCGCACCATCTGCACCCAGTGCCGGGTGGAGACCTTCCTCACCCCCGACCAGCTCACCCTCCTCGGCCTCGACGTGCACGAGCTGCGCGCGCAGGGCCAGAACCCCGAGCTCATGGTGGCCTTCGGCGAGGGCTGCGTGAAGTGCCGCTCGACCGGCCTGCGCGGCCGGACCGGCGTCTTCGAGGTGCTCGAGGTCGACGACAAGATCCGCAAGCTCATCGTCGGCAAGTCGAGCGCGAAGGACGTCTTGAAGCAGGCGCGCCACGACGGCCTGCTCACCATGCGCGAGGCCGCCATCAAGAAGCTCGCTCGCGGGGACACGAGCTTCGAGGAAGTCCTGCGCGTCACGACGGAGCTCTGACGGAGGGCCCGTCGATGGGGACGGCGGCCTGGGCCCGGCGAGGCTGGGGAGTCGTGCTCGCTTCGAGCGCCCTCGCGGCGTGCTCCGGCAGGACGGCACCGTCGGCGCACGGCGCGGGGGATGCGAGCGTCTCCGATGCCGGTACCACGACGGACGCTCCCTCGGGGAGCGATGCCGGGGCCGATGTCGGGGCCGGCGCGGACGCCGGGGATGACGCGTACGAGTGCGCGAGCGCGACCGACTGCCCCAAAGGCCGGGCCTGCGACACGAGCACGTCGCGATGCACCGAGTCGTGCGATGCGACGCAGCCGTGCAACGGGGGTTGCTGCGCCGGCGCCCCCGACGGCGGGGCCAACGGCACGTGCCAGAGTGGCGCCCTGGAGACCGGCTGCGGACACGACGGCCGCCAGTGCCTGTCCTGCCCCGCCGCGTTCACCGCCGGAACCGGCGGCAACCTGTGCGAGCCGGTGGCGGGCGGCGGCGTGTGCGGATGCGCGAACGCGACCGGCTGCCCGGGAAACAGCGCCGGGTGCGACAAGACCAGCGGGGTGTGCGACTTCTCCTGCTCCTATCCCGCGCTACCGTGCCTCGCCGGCTGCTGCGGGCATGCGATGTGCGAGCCGGGCACCAGTGGCACCGCGTGCGGCACGGCCGGATCATGTGCAGACTGCACGGGCAACCCGAACGGCAGCGCGTGCGTGTCGGGCGTCTGCGGCTGCCAGGTCCAGACGGACTGCCCGGCCGAGGACGCATGCGACCCGACGACGGGCAGATGCGCGATGCAGTGAACCCTCCGGTGGTACGGTGATTCCAAGCGATGAGCGACGCCTTCATCAGCGATCTCCGCGCCGCGGCGCAAGCCGGCGTCCCCATCGTATGCGTCGTCACGCACGAGGAGCGGCGGGCCGTGTCCCTCGTCGGCCAGGCGCTGCGCGGCACCCGTGTCCTCGAGTGGACGGCGACCAAGGGCTGGAGCGACGACGCCACGGTGCCGAGCGCGCTCGCCGCCATCGAGCGAGCCGGCCGCGGCGGCGAGACCGGCGTCGCCCGCGTCATGCTCGACATGCACCCCTGGCTCTCCGACGCGCGCGTCGTCCGCGCCCTGCGCGACCTCGCCGCGATCAAGCGCGACTTGCCGCTCGTGCTCATCATGCCGGTGGCCACGCTCCCGCCGGAGCTCGATCGGGACGCCCAGGTCATCACGCTGGCGCTGCCGAACGCCCGCGCCCTCACCGCGCTCGTGGAGAGCGAGAAGCTCGACCCACGCTGGCCGCGGGAGACCTTCGTCCGGGCCGCGCTCGGGCTCACGCTCGACGAGGCGACGCGCGCCTTCCGCCTCGCGCGCACGCTCTCGGATCCGGTGGCGGCGCTCCAGTGCGTCATCGCCGAGAAGCGGGGGGCCCTGCGGCGCAACGCCTGCCTCGAGCTCATCGAGGGCGACGTCACGCTCGACGACGTGGGCGGCCTCGAGGTCATCAAGACGTGGCTGCGCGCGCGGGTGCTCGCGTTCGACGTCGGGGCGCACGACTTCGGGCTCTCCGAGCCACGCGGGATGCTCGTGTGCGGCGTCCAGGGCTGCGGCAAGTCGCTCGTCAGCAAGGCCACCGCGCGCGTCCTCGGCCTGCCGCTCGTGCGGCTCGACTTCGCCGAGCTCTTCGCGGCGCCCTCCCCCGAGCACGCCATCCACGAGGCGACGCGCGCGATCGAGGCGGTGGCGCCGGTCGTGCTCTGGGTCGACGAGATCGAGAAGGGCCTCGGCGCCGCCGCGTCGGCCGACTCGCGCCACGCCCGCGTCTTCGGGGCCTTCCTCACGTGGCTCCAGGAGCGGCGGGCGCCGGTCTTCGTGGCCGCCACCGCCAACGAGGTCGACCGGCTGCCCCCCGAGCTCGCGCGCCGCGGACGCTTCGACGAGGTGTTCTTCGTCGATCTGCCGTCGACCAAGGAGCGCGCGCAGATCCTCGCCGTCCACCTGCGGACGCGCGGCCGCGACGCCGACGCCTATCCCGTCGAGGAGCTGACGAAGGACCTCGAGCACTGGTCGGGCGCCGAGATCGCGCAGATGGTGTCGAGCGCGCTCTTTCGCGCCTACGCCGAGAAGCGGGAGCTCACCGACGAGCACCTCCGCGCCGCCGCGCGCGAGCTCATCCCGCTGGCGACGCTCTACGAGGAGAAGATCCAGGCCCTCCGCCAGTGGGGCCAGACGAGGGCGCGCCGGGCATCGACCGACCGCCGGACGCTGGATCTCTTCGGGGACTGAGCGGGCCGCGAGCGCAGCATCATGGGGGACGGCGGCGAACCGAAGATCAAGCGCTTCTACGCGGCGGCGTGCCGGGACGCGGTGCGCGTCCTCTGGGGCGACGCCGGGCTGATCGACGTGGCGGCGCGCCTCGCCGCGAGCGACCGCGACGCGATGATGGCCCCCGACCTGCCGCTCTGGGTGTCCGAGCGCGCGGTCATCGCGTTCAACTTCGCGCTCTGGGAGGGGCCGGTGAACCGCACGCGCCAGCGCTACGACAAGTGGCTTCACGTGATGACGGACATGAGCTTCGGGGTGGTGAAGCGGCTCGTCCTCAGCATGGCGTCGCCGGAGAAGGTCCTCACCGTCTCGGGCGAGATGTGGAAGGCCGACCACACCCACGGCGTCATGACCGGGAGCTGCGAGGGCAAGCGCGGGACGCTCACCCTGGCCGGCTCGCAGTTCGTCGAGACGCCGCAGGCGCGGGCGGGCATGGCCGAGATGAGCCGCTACATCCTCCAGCTCGCGGGCGCGAAGGGGGTCGTCGAGAAGCACGCGCTCGTGCCGCCGGGGGTGCTCGAGATCAAGCTGCGCTGGGCGTGACCATCATCGCCTGATCCTCGCCTCGAGCTCGGCGTGCACCGCGAGCGCCGGGTCCGTCGCCAGCTCGCGCGGGCGGTACCCGCTCCGCAGCCCGCGGACGACGATGCGCGCGCCCTCCACCTCGAAGTCCACGCGCCACTCCTTGAGCGCGAGGCGCATCGCGTCGCCGTGCTTGCGGATGCGCCGGTACGCGTGCGGCTGAGGACCGAGCGCGAGGACCGACGTGACGGAGGCCCGGAGGTCGATGCCCCGCGTCGCGAGCCACGCGAGCTGCGCGTCGGCCTCCGGCGAGAAGCTCACCTCCCAGTCCGCCCGCGGATCCTGCGCCTCGAGCCACCCGCTGCGGGCGCCGGGGTACGCGTCGGCGTAGGGGACGTAGGGCTTCAGATCGAGGACCGGCGTCCCGTCGAGGAGGTCGAGATCGCGCACGTGCACGACGAGCCCCTCGACGCGCTCGATCTTCACCGCGCTGATGCCGATGGGGTTCGGCCGGTGCGGGGAGCGCGTCGCGAAGACGCCGACCTTGGCCTCGGCGCGCGGCGGCTGCACCTTCGGCTTCCAGCCTCGCCCCTCCTCGACGTTGCGATGGAACACGAACAGGACCCACGCGTACTCCCACTCCGCGAGCCCCTCGAGGGCATCCTCGAAGCCGCGCCCCGGGAAGAGCTCGACGCGCCCGGGCACGTCGCGCGCCGCCGCCGTCTGCCGGGGTGCCTCGGCGCGCTCGGTGAACGGCGACCGCACGACGCCGATGGGCTCGAACAGGTACTGCACCGGGGGTGAGCTTAGGCTACTCCTTGCGCTCCGATGTCCTCCTCGCATGCTTCCCATCCCCTCCTCCTCGAGATCGGCGTCGAGGAGCTCCCGTCCTCCTTCGTCGACGCGGCGCTCACCGCGCTCCCCAAGATCGTGGCCGACGAGCTCGCGCGGGCGCGGCTCTCCCACGGCGAGGTGCGGGCGCTCGGCACCCCGCGGCGGCTCGCGGTCCTCGTGCACGACGTGGCGACGCGCCAGCTCGATCTCGACGAGGAGGTCATCGGGCCGCCGGAGACGGTGGCCTTCAAGGACGGCAAGCCGACGAAGGCCGGGGAGGCCTTCGCGGCCAAGCTCGGCACCGGCGTCGAGTCGCTGGTCGTCGTCGAGAAGCAGGCCGGACCCAAGCAGAAGGCCGGGCGCTACGTCGTCGGGCGTCGCGTCGAGAAGGGGCGCGCGGCGATGGAGCTCCTGCCGGGCGCGCTGGGGGCGACCGCCGCCGCCATCCCGTTCCGCAAGTCGATGCGCTGGGCGGACCTCGACGTCGCCTTCGGGCGGCCGGTGCAGTGGCTCGTCGCGCTGCTCGGCGAAGAGGTGGTCCCGGTGTCGTTCGCCGGCGCGAAGGCGGGGCGGACGTCGCGCGGCCACCGGTTCCTCTCCCCCGCGACGTTCGACGTGAAGAGCCCCGCGTCCTACGTGTCGGAGCTGCGCGAGCGTCACGTCCTCGTCGACCGCGAGGAGCGGGTGACGACGATGATGAAGCGCGTCGCGGCGGCGGCGAAGGCGGCCGGCGGCACCTACGACACCGAGCCGATGCTCGTCGACGAGAACGCGTCCCTCGTCGAGGAGCCCCACGTCGTGACCGGCACCTTCGACCGCGCGTTCCTCGCCCTGCCGGCCGCGGTCATCCGCGCCGTCGCGCGCGGGCATCAGCGCTACTTCTGCGTCGAGACGGGGAAGGACGAGCTCTCGCCGAGCTACCTCGCGGTCGTGAACACCGCGAACCGGCCCGACCTCATCGCCAAGGGCACGGATCGCGTCATGCGGGCGCGCCTCTCGGACGCGCGCTTCTTCTGGGAGGAGGACCAGAAGCAGCCCCTCGACGCGCGCTACGACCGGCTCGGCGGCATCGTCTTCCACAACCGCCTCGGCACGGTGAAGGAGAAGGTGGAGCGCATCGAGCGGCTCGCGGCCCTCGTCGCGGACCGGATGAACCAGAGCGGCATGCAGAAGGCCGAGGTCGCCCGCGCGGCGCGCCTCTGCAAGTGCGACCTCGTGTCGCTCATGGTCGGCGAGTTCCCGGAGCTGCAGGGGCACATGGGCCGCGCGTACGCGCTGGCGCAGAAGGAGACGGGCGACGTCGCCGACGCGATCCGGGACCACTACAAGCCGGTCGGGGCGCAGGACGACGTCGCGGCGGGCGACGTGTCGGCGGCCATCGCGCTCGCCGACCGGTTCGACACGCTGACGGGGTGCTTCGCGGTGGGCCTGGCGCCGACGGGGGCGGCGGACCCGTTCGCCCTTCGGCGGGCGTGCATCGGGGCCCTGCGCACCCTGCTCGACCGCGGTAGCGCGACGGTCGACTTCTCGGAGCTCGTGCGGCTCGCCTACGGGGGCTTCGAGGGAAAGAAGCTCGACCTCTCGCAGACCGAGACGGTGGCGAAGATCGAGGAGTTCGCGACCGAGCGCCTGCGCGGCCTCGTGGCGAGCGCCACGAGCACCCCCGTGGCCGACGCGGTGCTCGAGGGAACCCGCGAGGCGGCGCTGAAGAACGTGGTCGCGGTGCTGTCGCGGGCCAAGGCGCTGCAGGCGGTGGTCGACGCGAAGGAGCCCTGGCTCGAGAAGGCCCGCATCGTCGCGAAGCGCCTCTCGGGCATCAGCCGCGAGGCGCAGCCGGTGCTGCATGCG
>JBEKGQ010000104.1:0-13189 GCA_050012715.1 Polyangiaceae bacterium | reverse complement strand
TCGGGGCCGCGGCGCGGCTGGCGCCGGTGGTGGCCTTCGGGGGAGCCATGCTCCTGGCGGTCGCCCTGGGCCGCGCCATCGCGCTCGTGGCCGTCACGCGGCTGCGCACCGCGGGCTTCGAGATGGTGTGGACGGGACCGGCCCGCGTGCAGCGCGTGGCGCGAGGGGGGACCGTCGTCATCCAGGCCGAGCTCCGAAACCGGGGAGCCGACGCCGTGCGCGGGGTGGCCATTCGCCCGCTCACGTCGAGCATGCTGGACGCCGAGGTCGAGCCGAAGGTGATCGATCTGCCCGGAGGGGCGCGTGCCCACATCGACGTCACGGTCCGGCCCCGGAGGGTCGGCCGCTGGGGGGTCCACGGCCTCGCCCTCGAAGTGCGCGGCACGCCTCTCGGCGGCGAGGGGCTCTACGAGGTGCCCTTGCTGTTCGCGAACCCCCTCGGGCTCGAGGTCCTGCCGCCGAGCGTCGCCGCGTTCCTCGCGTCTCCACGCGGGGGACGAGCGCGCCACTCCTCCGAGCTGGGGCGCCCCGCCAACGTCGCCGGCGAGGGGGACGAGATGCGCGAGCTACGCGACCACGTGGCCGGGGATCCCTTCAAGCGCATCGCCTGGAAGGCGAGCGCGCGGCGCGGGCGGCTGCTCGTCCGCGAGATGGAGCGCGAGGAGCGCGACGTCGTCTGGCTCGTGCTCGACGCGTCCGTCGAGCTCTGGGCGGGAGCGCCTGGGAGCTCGCCGCTGGATCGCGCGGTGGACGAGGTCGCGTCGATCGCGGTGCGGCATCTCCGGCGAGGGGACCGCGTCGGCCTGGTGGTCGCGGCGTCCCGCCTCCGCTCGTGGATCGCGCCGGACCGCGGCGCGGCGCACGGGGCCGTGCTGGCCGGAGCGCTGGCGAGCGCGGCGAGCTGCATCGACGCCGACCGATCCGAGCTCGACGAGGTCGAGGTGGCGCAGCGCGTGGCCGAGCACGCCCGTCCGCTGGATCTGCGCGGGCTGACCGACCTCCACAAGGGTGACCTCGACGCTCTGGCCGGGCGCGCCGATTTGCTCCGGGCGCGGGCGCCCTTCGCCCCCCGGGTTCCTTTCGCCCACTCTCCGCGCGAGCAAACGCTCCGGCACTACCTGGCGGCCTTCGGCATCGAGTCGCCACCGCGCGTCGACGGCGAGCGAGATCGCGCCGAGAGAACGCTCGCGCACGTGCTCGATCGGCTCGGTACGGAGAAGCCTCGGGCCAGCGTCGTCCACGTCTGGGCGCCCGCTCCGGCGCAGGCGGAGACGAGCGCGAAAGCCATCGCCGGGCTGCGCCGCCATCGCATCGACGTGAAGTGGACGCTGCCAGCGTTCGATGCCGGCGTCGGCGCGGACCGGGAGCGCCGCAGCCCGGTGGCCGACGCCGTCGACGACGCGGTGCGCCTCCGCGCGCGGGCCACGCGGACGAGGGGGGAGCGCATGCTGCGGCGCCTCGGGGTCCGCATCGTCGTGCGCAACATCGTCCCCGCGGCGTCGCACGCGGAGCCGGCCGGAGCGCCCGAGGCCGCGACGTGACGCGCGACGTGACGCGTGACCCACGCGTCGTCCTTCGCGACGCGGGGCTCCGGCCGAAGAGGAGCTTCGGGCAGAACTTCCTCGTCGCAAGCGCCGTCGCGACGGCCATCGCCGAGGCCTGCGTGCACGATGACGAGGTCGGGCGCGCGCGGGTCGTGGAGATCGGCGCCGGGACCGGGGCGCTGACCCGCCTCCTCGCCCCCCGCGCCCGGAGCCTCGCGGCGATCGAGCGCGACCGGGACCTGGTCCCTCTGCTGGAGCGCGAGCTGGCCGGCGCGGAGGTGCGCGTGGTCGAGGCGGACGCCCAGACCGTCGACCTGGCCGCTCTGCTCGGGGACCCGGAGGCGGGCTCGCCGCGGGTGCTCTGCGGCAACCTGCCCTACGCGATCACCGGCCCTCTGCTGCGCCGGACGATGGAGCACGCGGGCCACCTGGAGCGCGCGGTCTTCATGCTGCAGGACGAGGTCGCGGAGCGCCTCGGCGCGAGCCCGGGAACCAAGGAGTGGGGCGCCCTCACGGTGTTCGTCCGCGCGGCCTTCGATGTGCGGCGCGTGCTGCGCGTGTCCCCGGGTGCGTTCCATCCGCCCCCCGAGGTCAGCAGCGCGGTCGTCGAGCTCGTCCCCGTGCGTCCTCCGCGCGCGACCGAGACCGGGCGGTTCCGCGCGCTCGTGCGCGGTGCCTTCGGAGCGCGGCGCAAGACCCTGCGAAACGCGTGGTCGAAGGTCGCCCCGGACGCGGCCGCCCTCGAAGCCGCGGCCGCCCTCGCCGGCATCTCCCTGGCGGCTCGCGGCGAGACGCTCGACGTGGAGGCCTTCGCGCGGATGGCGGACGCGCTCGATCGCGCCAGCCCGCCTGCTACCGGGGCGGATTGAGGGACGCGAGCGCCTTCTGGGCGTCGGCGCGATCCGGCGAATTGAGCGGGGCTACCTCGAGGAAGCGCTTGTAGTGCTCGATGGCGTCCGCCCGGCGCCCGCTCTTGCGGAGGGCTTCGGCGGCGAGAAACTCGGCCGGCCCGTACCAGCCCGGGTGCTGGTCCAGCCTCTCGGCCGCCTGCGCGGCCGCCACGAGGAGAGGCAGCGCGGCCCCGCTGTTGCCGTGATCCATGAGCAGCTTGCCGTACGCGTAGCGCCAGTAGGGGTGCGGCACCGTACCGTCGGCGTTGGTCGTCTTTCCGTCGCCAGCGATGGCCTTCGTCCACTCCGCGGCGGACGTGGCCTGGTCGTTCTTCGCGTCGTAGCACTCGGCCAGAGTCGCGTGGGCCTCGTAGCGGGACGGGCGGAGCTCGAGGGCACGGTGCTCGTCGCGAATCGCGTCGTCGAAGGCGCCCTCGATGCGCTCGAGGATGCCCTTCTGCCAGTAAGCCTCGGGGTTCAGCTTGTCGAGCGCGAGGGCCTTGTCGATCTCGTCGCGCGCGAGATCCATCTTCGCCGGCTGGGCCTCGTTCGCTTCCCACGCGAGGTAGACGTGGTACTCCGCGCGGTTGGGGTCGAGGTCGACCGCCTTCTGCAGGAAGCGCAGGGCGTCGACCTGCTCGGTCCGGCCCTTCAGCATGAGGGCGCGCCCGATGTAGTGATTGGCCTCGGCGCTCGTCGGCCGGTTGCGCAGCACCTTGCGCAGCATCGGCAGCGCATCGTCCGGTCGCCCGATCGCGACGTAGGCGCTACCCACGCGGAGTTGCAGGTCCGGATCGTCCGGCGCCTTCGCGAGCGCGCCCTTGAACTGGTCGATGGCCTTCTCGATGTCGCCCGACTCCTCGTAGAGCAGCCCGCGCTCGAGCGACAGGCCGGGATAGTCCTTGTCCACCGCGGCCACGTTATCGAGCTCGCTCGCGGCCACGTCGAACTTGCGAACGCGCCGGAGCGCGACCGCCAGGTGGAAGTGCGTCGCGACGTCCTTCGGGTCCTTCTCGATGGCCGACCGGTAGTAGGCAATGGCCGCGTCGTACTGTCCCTGCGCCTCGGCGACCTCTCCGAAGGCGCGGTCGAGGGTCGCCGAAGCGGGCAGCTTCTTGCGCGCGTCTTCCAGGACCGCCGACGCGTCGGTCAGCCGCCCTCGCGCCGACAGGAGCTCCGACAGCGCCACGAAGGGGAGGACCGCGTCGAGCCGCGTCGGATCCACGAAGGAGAGGGCGGACCGCAGATCCGCCTCCGCCGCGTCCTTGTTGCCGAGGTGCTGCTCGACCTTGCCCAGGAGGAGAAGGATCGGGATGCTCTTCGGGAACTTCTGCTTGGCGTCGAGGAGCTGCTGCTTGGCGTCCGCCAGGCGCTCGAGCGCGATCTTCGCCTCCGCGTCGTTCGCGATGGCCTCCACCGAGGCCGGGTCGTACTGCAGCGCCGTGTCGAAGCGCGCGAGCGCCTCGGTGAACCGGCCCTCGCTCAGGAGCAGGCGGCCCTCCCCGTTGAGCGCTTCGAGGTTCCTCGGGTTGATCTTGACCGCCTGGGCGAACGCCTCGCGCGCTTCGCTCGCCGCCCCCCGCTCGAGGTCCACCCAAGCCTTCGCCGCGTAGGCGCGCGACAGCTCGTCCGGCGACGCCTTGGCTCGCGCGGGGCCGTCGATCACCTTGCCGAGATCGGTCAGGGCCTGGTCCGGGTCGACCTTCACGCCATTCATGTGGGCGCGCATGATGAGAGCCCCTGGGTGCGACGGCGACGCAGCCAGCGTGGCGTCTAGCTCCTTCCGCGCGCTCACCGTGTCGCCTTGCAGCGCGTACGCCCGCGCGAGCCCGAAGTGCGCGCGCGCGTCGGCCGAGAGCGCCAGCGCCTGCTTGAACGCCACCAGGGCCGCCGCCGCGTCGTGGGCTGCCAGCTCGACGCCACCGCGCAGGAGCGCGACGTCGACCTGGATCGGATCGCCGGGGTCGCGCCGGCTCGCCGCGTCGAGGCCTCGCCTTGCCTTGTCGAGCTCCCCATCGGCCGCCGACTGCGCGGCCTGGGCGATGTCGAGGTACTTCACGGGCTCGCCCGGCGGCACCTCGGCGAGCAGTTGCTTCACGTGAGAGGTGCGGGTCGGGTCCGCCCCGAAGCGCGCGGTGGCCTCCGCGTCGACGACGGCGGCGTAGGCGGTGAGGGCGCGCACTCGAGGCGACCGGACGTGAGCGGCGTACGCCGCGTCGGCCGCAGACTTGGACGCGTCGTACGTATCGGCGGCGAGGGTCTTCTCGGCGTCCGCCAGCGCCGCCGACGTCGCTTGCGCGTAGTCGCCCGCATGCATCTTGTCGCCGATGGCGAGGTAGCCGAAGGCTCCGTAGCTCGTCAGCTGGAGCGCGCCCCCGGCGAGGACGAGCGCGATGAAGAGACCGCCCGCCACGAGCTTGCCGTACGAGCGCCGACCGGGTTCCCGCGCCGGTCGGCCGCGCCCCGAGGCCGAGACGGGTGCCGTGGCGGCTGCGCGTCCGCCGACGTCGGGCAGCCGCTGACTCACCCCCGAGCCGGAGGTCTCCACGCCGATGCCGCTCGGCCTCGGTGCGTCGTTCCCGCCGAAGTCGACCTCTCCGAACGTGAGCGCCGAACCTTCGTTGGTGGAGGGCTCGATGTGCGCCGCGACGCTGTGGCCGGTGCGAGCGCTGCGCGGCTTGTCACCGAGCTGGAGGTCGCCGAAGTCCGCGGAGTTGTAGTCGGCGGGCGGCGCCGGTGGAGCGGAGGAGACCGGGCGCTCGCGCGGCAGGTCGATCTCCCCGAAGGCGGCATGGCCACCGGAGGGACGCGCCGGCATCTTCTGGTCCGCGGACTGCGTCGTCGGAAGGACCTCGGCGACGTTGGGCAGGTCGATCTCCCCGAAGCCGCGCGCGGCGACGGCGGGCAGGGCACTGGCGGGCACCGGCAGGCTCGCGGCGACGACGGGAAGACTCGACGCGACGGCGGGCAGACTCGCCGCCACCACCGGGAGATTCCCCGCGGCCACGGGAAGCGACGCCGCCGGCACGGGCAGATCCGCGGACACGACGGGGAGACCCGCGGCGATCGACGGCAGATCGACGAGATCGTCGTTCTTCTTGACCGTGGGGAGGTCCGACGCGCGGGCCGGCAGGTCGATGTCGAACGTGGCCCTGGCCGGCGGGGGAGCCGGCGCCTTCGCGGGCGCGGGCCGCGCCATCGGCAGATCGGCCGACACGACGGGCAGATCGGCGGACACGACCGGGAGATCCAGGTCGATGTCCGCGAACTTCGGAGCCGGCGCTGGATTCTTCGGTGCCGGCGGAGCCGCCGGCGGCGCCTTGGCAACCGGAGGAGCGCCTCGTGCGGCGGGGAGGCCCGCCGAGATCGCGGGCAGGCCAGGTGAGACGACGGGGAGGTCCGTCTCGTCCAGCGCGCCGAGGGCCGCGGGAAAGTCGGAGGGAAGAGCCCCGCGCATCGGGGGCAAGGGCGGAGGAGCAGGCGCGGGAGCCGGGGGTGCGGGTGCCGGACGAGCGGCAGGGGGCGCGGGGGGCGGCGGGCCCGGAGCCTTCGCGGGAGCGGCGGCGGGCGGAGGCGGCGCGACGCCCATCATGGTGCGCTTCAGTCCGGCGGGAGCCGTCGGCTTCGGGGCCGCGCCGGTGGCCGTCGCCGGCGCGCTGGGAGCCGCCGGCGGCACCGCGTTGGGGTTCGTCACGAGGAAGGAGTGCCCGCACTTCGGGCACCGCATCTTCAAGCCGGCCGGCGGAACGCGCCGCTCGTCGATCTGGTACGGCGCCTTGCACGACTCGCACTCGACCTTCAGCATCTACCCCGCGGAGACTAACACGCAGCCCAACACCGGGCCGAGCGGCGCGATTCGGCGCGCGAGGCTTCCCGCGAGCGACACGCCGGTGCTAACGCCTCGACCGTGATCGACCCGGCCATCCCGTACGAGTCCCAGCTGGCAGCGCGCGCCGCGGCCCTGGGCACCCTCTGCGTCCACGCGGGCGACCACCCGGACGCGGCGAGCCATGCGCTCGACGTCCCCATCGTCCTCTCCAGCGCCTTCGGCTTCGCCAGCGCGGAGGAGGCCGAGGAGGCCTTCCAGGGCAAGAACGACGCGTACATCTACGGGCGCTGGGGGAACCCCACCGTCGAGGCCCTCGAAGACAAGCTCGCCGCGCTGGAAGGGACGGCCGACGCGTGCGTGACCTCGAGCGGCATGGCCGCCATCAGCGGCGCGCTGATGGCGCTCTGCGCGCAGGGTGACCACGTCGTCGCCCCCCGTTCGATGTACGCCGAGAGCGCGCGCCTGCTGCGCGAGCGCCTCCCGCGCTTCGGCGTCGAGACCACCTTCGTCGACGCCGCGGTGCCCGGCGCGTACGACGCGGCCCTCCGCCCGACCACGCGCCTCCTCTACATCGAGACCCCCGCCAACCCCAACCTCGCCGTCGCCGACATCGGGGCCATCGTCGCCCTCGCGAAGGCGCGCGGCCTGACGACGCTCGCCGACAACACCTTCGCGACCCCCTTCGCGCAGACGCCGCACGCACTGGGCGTGGACGTCGTGGTGCACTCGATGACCAAGGCGCTCGGCGGCCACGGCGACGCCATCGGCGGCTGCGTGTGCGCGGACCGGGAGCTCGTCTCGCGCATCCGCGATCTCGTCGTGAAGGGCTTCGGCGGGGTCATCTCGCCCTTCACCGCGTTCCTCGTCTCGCGCGGCCTTCGCACCTTCGCCCTCCGACAGCGCCAGCAGTGCGCCTCGGCCGCGGTGCTGGCCGCACGCCTCGCCGCCCACCCTGCCGTCGCCGTCGTGCACCACCCTTCGCTGCCGACCCATCCGGGACATGGGCTCGCGCTCCGCCAGATGCACGCCCATGGCGCGCTGCTCTCCTTCGAGCTCGGCGCCGGAGAGCGCCTGAGGCCCGGCCAGTCGACCCTCGACGCTGGCCGTCGGATCCTGGGCGCGGTTCGCACGATCACCCACGCCGTGAGCCTGGGGGACGTACGAACCCTGCTGGTCCACCCGGCGTCGACCACGCACTCGACGATGCCACCCGAGGCACGCGCCGCGGCGCACATCCCGGACGGCCTGCTCCGGCTGAGCGTCGGCATCGAGAGCGTGGACGACCTCTGGCAGGACCTCGCGACCGCGCTGGGCTGATTTGTTCGTTATCTCAGGCGTCGCCCCGGGTCTGGACGGCGTTCCGTGCTAACGCTCTCGACTACTGTGGATAGGCTCGTCGTCGTCGGGGCGCGGCAGCACAACCTGAAGAACGTCAGCGTCAGCCTTCCGCGCGGAAAGATCGTCGTCTTCACCGGCCCCAGCGGCTCGGGCAAGTCGTCGCTCGCGTTCGACACCATCTACGCCGAGGGCCAGCGGCGCTACGTCGAGTCGCTCAGCGCGTACGCTCGCCAGTTCCTCGAGCAGCTCGCCAAACCAGACGTCGAGCGCATCGAAGGGTTGAGCCCGGCCATCGCCATCGAGCAGCGACCGCTCTCCAAGTCACCGCGCTCCACGGTCGGCACGGTGACCGAGATCGCCGACTACCTGCGCCTCCTCTACGCCCGGGTCGGCATGCCCCACTGTCCGAGCTGCGGCAAGCGTATCGAGGCGCAGACCGTGCAGCAGATCGTCGACCACGTCCTCGCCCTGGCGGAGGGGACGCGCCTGTCCGTCTTCGCGCCCATCGCCCGCGCCCGGAAGGGGGAGCTCAAGCTGGAGCTCGAGCGCCTTCGACGCGAGGGGTTCGTCCGCGCCCGCATCGACGGTTCGGTGGTCGACCTCGGCGACGAGATCGAGCTCGACCGCTCGAAGACACACGACCTCGACGTGGTCGTCGACCGCCTGGTCCTCAAAGAGGGCCTCAAGGGACGCCTCACCGACAGCGTGGAGCTCGCGCTCAAGCTCGGCGAGGGACGCCTCCTCGTTCAGGCCGGCGACGACGAGCCCTTCTGGATGAGCGAGCGCTTCGCGTGCATCGACTGCGGCATCTCGCTGCCGCCCATCGAGCCGCGCATGTTCTCGTTCAACGGTCCGCACGGTGCCTGCCCCACCTGCGACGGGCTTGGGGCGCGCGACGTGGTCGACCCCGATCGGTGCATCGGCGACGCACGCCACACGCTGCGCGAGGGAGTCGTGCTCGCCTGGGGGCGGCGAGGAAGCGTCGCGCTCGCCACGGAGACGGCCCGCGCCGTCGAGATGCTCGGGGTGAGCCCCGACGTGGCCTGGAGCAAGCTCCCCGAGGAGCAGAAGAAGAGCATCCTCTTCGGCGTCCCGAGCAAGGGCCGCAAGAAGGCGTATCCCGGCATCGTGCCGCGCCTGGAAGAGCGCCTCGCCACGCTGGCCGACACGCGCGCGGAGGACCCCGAGTCGGAGGACCCGGATGCCAGCGAGGGCGGCATCGCGGACGACGAGCTCGGCCGCTTTCTCGTCACGCGCACGTGCGACGCCTGCAAGGGCAAGCGCCTGCGTCCCGAGGCGCTCGCGGTGAAGCTCGGCGAGCGGGACATCGCGCAGGTTGGCGCCATGCCGCTGCGCCACGTCCGCAAGTTCGTCGAGGCGCTCGGTGGCGACGCCTCGGGGCAGACGTTCGGCGCGCGCGAGAGCGCCATCGCCGAGCCGCTGCTCAAGGCGGTCGCGGCGCGCCTCGGCTTCCTCATCGACGTGGGCCTCGACTACCTCACGCTCGACCGCAGCGCGCAGACGCTCTCGTCGGGCGAGGGCCAGCGTATCCGCCTGGCGACGCAGATCGGCGCGGCGCTGGTCGGCGTCCTCTACGTGCTGGACGAGCCCAGCGTGGGCCTCCACGCCCGCGACAACGAGCGCCTCATCGAGGCGCAGATCCGCCTGAGGGACCTAGGCAACACCGTCCTCGTCGTGGAGCACGACCGCGAGGCGATCCTCGCCGCGGACGAGGTGGTCGACATGGGGCCCGGCGCCGGCGTCCACGGCGGCCAGATCGTCGCGCAGGGGACGCCGCGCGAGCTGATGCAGAATCCCCGGTCCATCACCGGTCCGTGGCTCACCGGCAAGCGCCAGCTCCCCGTCCCTTCCAAGCGCAAGGCGCGCACGAAGCAGGTCGTCCGCATCGTCGGTGCGCGCGCCCACAACCTCCGCGGGGTCGACGCCGAGGTGCCGCTCGGCCTCTTCACGTGCGTCACCGGCGTCAGCGGGAGCGGCAAGTCCAGCCTCGTCGTGGACACGCTGCTACCGGCGGCGCGGGCGAAGCTCTACAACGCGACGGCGCCGGTGGGCGAGTGCGACCGCGTCGAGGGGCTCGACCACGTCGACAAGGTGGTCTCCATCGACCAGGCGCCGATCGGACGCACGCCGCGCTCCAACCCGGCGACCTACACCGGCATCTTCGCCCTCCTTCGCGATCTCTACTCGGGCCTGCCCGATGCGCGCGCGCGCGGTTACAAGGCCGGCCGCTTCTCGTTCAACGTCAAGGGCGGCCGCTGCGAGGCTTGCCAGGGCGACGGCGTGCTGCGCGTCGAGATGCACTTCTTGCCGGACGTCTTCGTCACCTGCGACACGTGCGGTGGTCGCCGCTACAACCGGGAGACGCTCGAGGTGAAGTACCGCGGCCTCTCCATCGCGGACGCGCTCGACGTGACGGTCGAGCAAGCCTCGGAGCTCTTCGGTGCCGTCCCGCGCATCGCCGACAAGCTCGAGGCCCTGCGCAAGGTCGGCCTCGGTTACCTGACGCTCGGGCAGCCCGCGACGACCCTGTCGGGTGGCGAGGCGCAGCGGGTGAAGCTGGCGCGCGAGCTGTCCCGCAAGGCGACGGGACGGACGCTCTACGTGCTCGACGAGCCGACCACGGGGCTCCACTTCGCGGACATTGAGATCCTGCTGACGGCGCTGACGGATCTGCGCGACCAGGGGAACACCATCGTCGTCATCGAGCACAACCTCGACGTGGTGGCGTGCGCGGACTGGGTCATCGACCTGGGACCGGAGGGTGGCGAGGGCGGCGGGGAGATCGTCGCGGTGGGGACGCCGGAGCAGGTCGTGCAGGAGCCGCGGTCCCACACCGCCCGGTACCTGGCCGAGGTGCTGGCGAGGAGCGCGCCCGCGGGCAAGAAGGCCGCGCGAGGCTAAGGAGACGGGAACCCGTACTGCATCCGGCCCGATCGCTGTCATGATGACACGCGAAGAGGAGCAACCACGATGACGCGATGGCTTGGAAGCGACGGGGGGAGACGTGCGGCGGTGGTGGTCCCCCTGGCGCTGGCGCTAGCCCTGGCTTGCGCCGGCACGAGCACGGGTTGCGGCAGCAGCTCGGGCGGCTTCGCGCCTCCGGCGGCCGCGACGGACTCGGGGTCGGGCGGTGCGGACACGAGCGTCGTCGACTCCGGGAGCGCGGCCGACGTGGTCAGCGAACCGACGCCGAGCCAGACGCGCCTGGGCGCGCCGACGTTCACTCCGCCGGGGCCCGCGCTCGTGGCGATCGGCAGCATGGCGTCGATCAACGCACCCGCGGATCTTCCGGCCGGTGGTGTCATCGTCTACACGACGACCGGGAGCTTGCCGACCGACAACGGCACCGTCTACGTCGGACCGATTCAGCTGACGGGCGCCGCGGGCGCGAGCGAGACCGTCATCGCGGTCGCTCACGATCCGTCGGGCGTGTTCGCCGACTCGCTGCCGGGGATTGCGGTCTACACGTTCGAGGCTCCGGACGCTCCGGTCCTGGGGATCGTGAAGTTCTCGCCTACCGCGGGAACCCAGAACAACGACTTTCTCATCGCGCTCTCGGTGAGCGGCGGCGCCAACATCTGTTACACGACCGCCCTCGGTAGCAACGCGCCCACGACGCCCACGTGCAACATGACCACCGGCGCATGCACCGGCACCTCGGTCGCGTATGCAGGGAGCATCAAGGTCAACGGCAGCGTCACCGACGCGACGGGCGAGATCACGGTGACGGCGATAGCCTGCGAGGCAGGCTCCGTCCCCGGTGCGCCGGTGTTGCAGACCTACGAGCTCGTCGTCGCGGATCCGACGATGTCGCTCGGCGGCACCCCGGTGCCCGCGAATACCGGAAAGTCGAACATCCCCTGGCCGACGGGACAGGCCGGGCTCGAGCCCAGCGTCGGGACGATCACGAGCGACAGCATCGAGATCACCGACCCGGTCGCGATCTCGTACTCGACGACGCTGGGGACGGTGACGTGCTCGACCGGGCTTCAGGGCCCGAACCCGACGTCGTTCAACGGCACCGAGGGCCCGATCATGACCGGGAACACGACCTACTCGGTCATCGCGTGCAAGCAGGGCTACGCGCCCTCGAACGTGGTGACGTTCCCGCTCACCGTCCAGCTCAACGCGCCGGCGCTCGCCTCCGCGACCACCCCCTACAACTACGAGCTCGACATGGTCGCCGTCCCCGGCGGCGCGGGCACCGACATCAACGACTCCGCGAACGACACGGCGGTGGGGACCACCACGCCTCCGAGCGGCGAGATCATCTGCGCCACGACCGACGGCACCCCACCGGGCTGCTCGGTGACGAACAGCGCCGCGATATGCACCGGCACGAGCACGAGCACCCCGACGGTGCGGGCGACCGGGACCACCGTGAGCGCCGTCGCGTGCGCCCCCGGCCTCGTCACGTCGCAGCCGACCACGGCGACATACACCCTGCAGCTGGCTCCCCCGTTCCTCGCCAGCAGCGAGAGCACGGGCAGCGGCCTCGGCAAGCCCGGGTGGTTCTGGGCCACGACCGGTCAGCCCGTCCTCACCATGGGCATCCCCACCGGCGCGAAGACGCCCTACCCCTACACCGACGGGAAGACGTGGCAAGTGAACCAGGTTCAGGCGCTCCCGTGCACGGGCACCGCCAACGCCCCCGAGCCGGGGAGCAGCTACCCGCCGCCGTCCGGGTGCACGGGGCCGACATACTTCGCGGCCGACTACTACTGCTGGAGCCTGACCACGACCCCGGGGTGCGGAACCTCCGGGACCTGCACACTGGGGAGCCTCCAGGCCGCCACGGCGAGCACCACGCTCCTGCCCTCCGGCGCCGGCGTCACGGCGACCAGCACCCTGCAGATCATCGCGTGCGACAACGACTCGATGGGAGAGGACGTCTTCCTTCCGTCGGCGGTGACGAAGATCACGTTCTGAGCAGTCGCCTCAGAAGTCGGAGCCTCCCCCGCCGGCGTCCCCTCCCCCACCGCCGCCAAAGTCGCTCCCGCCACCGCCGAAATCGCTGCCTCCGCCGCCGGAGCTCCCCGAGTCGTCCCAGCTGGAGCCCCCGCCACCGGCGTCGAACGAGCTATTGTCCGTCGACGACCCACCGCCGCCCGCGTCGAAGCCCGGGCCTCGGTCCAAGTCGTGCTGCTCGCGCTCCCCTTCCATCTTGCCGAGCTCGTAGCCCGCGAGCCCGCCCAGCCCGGCCCCGATGAGGCCCCCGCCGACCGGCCCGAGCGCCCCGCGCGTGCCGCCAGGACCGTAGTACGGGCCGCCGCCGGGGTACGGGCCGCCCGGGTAGGGACCGCCGTCCGGGTAGGGGTAGGGTGCGCCGCCGCCGTACCCCACCGAGCCGTAGCCGGCCGAGCGGCGCCGGAACGCCGCGAACAGGATCAGCGCGAGCACGACGCCGACGACGAGCATGATGACCAGGCCGACCCCGAGGAACGATCTGCTGCCGCGCGAGGCGGGCGCGGCGGGTGAGGTGACGGGCGTCGTGGCCCCCCCGCGGTTGGACACGGCGCTCGACGCGGCGCGGAAGATCGCCGCGCCGCCTTCCTCCCACGCGCTTC
>JBEKGQ010000103.1:0-13205 GCA_050012715.1 Polyangiaceae bacterium | reverse complement strand
CGCCGCGAGCCACGTGTTTGCCCCGGCGAACCGGTGCGAGCGGATCTTCCCGTCCTTCGCCGCGGCGTCGCCGTGAGCCGCCGCCTCGAGGGGCATGTGGCAGGTGCGGCACTCCGCGGTCTCGATCGGCTCGTCCACCCGCGCCGCCAGGCTTCCCGCGTAGGCGGAGCGTTGCCATGTTCCGAGCTCGTCCTGTCCGACCAGATGCGACGGGTTCCCCGTCTCGGGGGACAGGAAGGCGCGGTGGCAGGAGCCGCACATCTGCGCCGTACGCAGCGGTGGCATGGCCATGCGGGCCCGGTGCGCGCGGAGGCTCGCGTCGTCCCCGTCGCGTGGGATGGGGATGGGCGACGACGCGAGCAGGTAGCTCCCGTTGCCGTCGGGTCGCGTGCTCTCGATGCCGTGGCAGACCCGGCACGTGATTCCGCCGTGCCCGCGCGGATCGCTCGGCGCGACCTCCTTGCTCATCGCGCCGTCGACCAGCAGCGCGACGTCGTGGCAGCCGCCGCAGAAACGGCTGGCCTCCTTGCCGACGTCCGCGCGGAAGCGATCGACGACGACGCGGTAGACGGGGTTGTTGAACGACCCGAACGCGTGCGCGCTCGAGCGCCACTGGGCGGCGGCGTCGGCGTGGCAGCCGGCGCAGCTCTCGGTCTCGGTCACCGTGTCCCCGGTGAGGGTGCCGGCCAGCTCCGTCTGGGCCGGAGCCAGCGCCGCCGAGGGGCGCGGAAGAACCGCGGTCGGCGTCGCCGCGGAAGGCGATGCGGTGAGGGTCGTGGCCGCCGGGGGCGCGGCGGGCGACCCCGAGCACGCGAGCGCGAGCGCGGTGATCGCCGCCAGCGCGGCCAGTGCGAGCCTCGACCCGGTCATGGCTCAGCCGCGTCTTCGCCGAAGCCGCGCCACCGCGAGTCCGAGGAGAGCCGCGATGGCGCCGGCGCTGCTCGCGTCGGAGGCGCCCATCATGCAGCCCGCGCAGCCGCCCTGCGGAGGCGCAGTGGGCGGCATCGGCGGGGGCGTCGCGGTGTCGGTCGGCGCCGGAGGGGGCGCCGAGGCGTCGAGGTCGGCGGCGACCGCACCCGCGTCGACCGGCGCCGGAGTCGGAGGAAACGAGAGAAGGGGCGTGGCGCCGCGGCTCGAGAGGAACGTCTCGGGTGGCAGCGCGCCACGCACGAACGTCTGCATCGAGGCGGCGGCGCCGCGAGGGATGAAGCCGATCTTCGCCGCCGGCTTCACGCCGGGATCCGCCCCGTTCGGCGGCCCTCCCCACATGCCGCGCTGCGGGTGCTTGCAGGCGACGGGGCCCGTCCAGGGGTGACGGATGATGTAGCGGGCCTGGAAGTTGTTCGACGCGTCGGAGCGCGCCCCCTGCTCGAGCTTCCCGGCGGTCTGCATGAACTCGCGTCCGCCGACGATGGGCGGAGCGGCGCGGAAGAAGAGGTCGTCGCCGAGGGCGTCCTTCGCGTAGCGGGCGTGGAGGCGGGTCACCACGAAGTCGTTGAGCGCCCCGAACTGGATGGGCGGGGCGACGATGGGCGCACCGCCCCCCGCGGGCGCCGGCCCGGCGACGGAGGGCAGCACCTCCGCGCCGAGCGTGATGAGCTCGCCCGGTCCGAGCGGCGGCGTGGGGCACGGGTCGCACGACGTCGTCTGCCACGAGTACTCGGTGACCACCGCGTGCGGGTGCTTGGCCATCGTGTCGTCGAAGAGCGTCGTGTAGAAGGCGCCGAACTCCTTCCGCGTCGCGTCCGAGACGTCGATGTTGGTCGGGATGGCGACGTTGTCGTAGTTGGCGACCTCGTAGCGCTGGTTGCGCGCCAGGATCGTGATGACGAGATCCTGGGTGCCCGCCGAGTTGATCAGGCCGAGGCGAATGGGCAGGTTGAACGCGTCCGAGTCGTAGTGGAAGCGGAGGGGCGAGAGGACGGCCTGCTCGGGGCCGTTGCCGACGCGCTCGAACTTCACCTTCGAGACGTTCACCTTGGCGACGAAGAACTTCATGCCCATCTGCACATAGGGGCGGAGATAGGGCTCGGCGCCGGCGGGGATCTTGTAGCCGTTCGTGTGCAGCCACGAGTCGAGCGCCGTCGCGTCGGTCGCGCTGAGGACGACGATGTCGTACTCGCCGACGCTGAACTGCGCCTCGATCTTCACTGGCGGTGGGGGGGCGGCCGCGGGCGGCGCCATGGCGCCACGCATCACGACGCCGCTCGCAGCTCCCGCGCCGTCCATCATCATCATGGGCATCGGCCTCGGACAAGGGTCCTGCTCCCAGTACTCGACGAGGCGCGGCGCCGTGAGCTGATCGATGCGGTCGAAGACGCCTCGCGCGAGGGTCTTCACGTTCTCCTTCTGGAGCACGACCGGCACCGGTACCACCATCGCGAAGTCCTCGGGGGGACCCCGGTAACTGTTCTGCATCGAGAGCACCGTGCGGGTCCCGTCGCGCATCAGCACGACCTGCGTCGCGTCGTTGGTGAGCTTCGTGTCCGCTCCGCTCACATAGAAGCCGCAGAAGGCTCGCGCCTCGTGGACGCCCGCGAGCGTCACGACGGTCCCGAGCACGAGCGCCGACAATCGAATCTTCATCGCTTCCTCCGGGTCATCACCACGAATGCCAGCGCGAAGACGCTCGCGGCGGCCAGATCACTGCCTTCGGGGGCGGTGTTGCATCCGGCGCAGCCGCCGCCGCCCGGCGGGACGCGCGGCGGGCCCACGACCTCTCCGTGCGACAGCGTCAGCCCTTCGGGCATCGGGCTCTTCACGAGCGCGCCGAGATCGGCGTCACGCGGCGCAAAGGCCAGGTCCAGCGCCGGCACCGGCATCGGCGGGTTGCCGTCGGGCGGACCGCCCCACTCGCCCCACCGCGGGCTCGCGCAGGCCACCGCGCCGGTCCACTTGTGGCGGATGACGTAGCGCCCCTGGAAGTTGTTCGTCGAGTCGGGCTTCGCGCCCTCCTCCATGCCCTCCCGGCCTCCGACGATGGGCGTCGCCGGGCGGAAGTGCAGGTCGTCGCCGAGCGTGTCCTTCGCGTAGCGCGCGTGGAGGCGCGTCACGACGAAGCCCGCGCCGTCGTTGCCGGAGGGCAGCACGTCGGCCCCGAGCGTCGCCAGATCGTCGCCCTCCAGCGGAGGGATGGGGCAGGGGTCGCACGAGCTCGCGTCCCACGAGTACTCGGTCACGACGGCGCGGGGGTGGCGCTCCACGACGCGATCGAAGAGCGATGCGTAGAACGAGGCGAACTGCCGCCGCGTGGCGTCCGCCACCTCGAGGTTCGTCGGAATCGAGACATTGTCGTAGTTGGCCACCTCGTAGCGCTGGCCCTTCGCCAGGATGACCGTCACGAGGTCCTGCTTGCCGGCGGAGTTGATGAGGCCGAGGCGCACCGGCAGGAAGAAGTCGTCCGCGTCGTAGTGGAACCGGAGCGGCGAGAGCACCACGCGCGGCTTGCCCGGGCTGCCCTCGAACTTCACCTTTGCGACGTTCACCTTCGCGACGAAGAACTTCATCCCCATCTGCACGTACGGGCGGAGGTAGGGCTCGGCGCCGTCGGGGATCTTGTAGTGGTTCTCGTGCAGCCACGCGTCGAGCCCCGACGAGTCCTGCGCGCTGAGGACGACGACGTCGTACTCGCCGACCGCGAACCGCGCCTCGATCTTCACGTGATGCTCGGCCGCGGACTTCTCCTCCGGCGCGTCCGCCATCGCCATTCCGGCCGGCGCGGCCGGGGCCATCTCGTACATCACCTGCGGCCGGCACGGGTCCTGCTCCCAGTACTCGACGAGGCGCGGCGCGGTGAGCCGGTCGACCTTCTCGAAGATGTCGCGCGGGAGCACCTTCACGTTGGCCTCGTGAAGCACCACCGGCACCGGCACCACCATCGCGAAGTCCTGCGGCGGTCCGGTGTAGGTGTTTCGCATCGACAGGACGGTGCGCGTGCCGTCGCGCATCATCACGACCAGCGTGGCGTCGTTGGTGAGCGGGGTGTCGGCGCCGCTCACGTAGAAGCCGCAGAACGCGCCGGCCGGCCGGGCGATGGCGAGAGCGGCCAGCGTGACGACGACGGCGAGAAAGGCGAGGGGGAGGTGCCTGGTCATGAGCTGGCAACGCTCCTTGGCGCGAGGGGCTTACACATGCCGACGCCGTTGCGAGAAAAGGAGGGCGGAGACCGCGCCGATGCCGAAGAGCCCGAGGAGCGGTCCCGGGCCGAGGAGGAGGGCCCATCGGGCGCGGTCCCTCGGCGACTCCTCCGGCTGCTTCGAGGTGACGCCGAGCTCCGGGATGTCCTGACGGACGACGCTCGCGAGCTCCACCCCTCCGCGCGGGGCATACGCCAGCTTCGCCGCGGCGCGCGTCGTCGGAGGCGCGTCGCGGGTACCGGGAGGTCCCCCCCAGACGCCGTAGTGCGGGCTCAGGCAGGCCACCGCGCCCGACCACGGATGGCGGATGACGTAGCGCGCCTGGAAGTTGTTCTGACTCGAGGGCGTCGAGCCCTTCTCGAGGACGGGCGTCGACCCCGGCCCCGCGCTCTCGGCGGCGAGAAACTCCCGTCCGCCGACGATGGGCGCCGCCGGACGGAAGACGATGTCCTCCCCCAGCGAGTCCTTCGAGTAGCGGGCGTGGAGGCGCGTCAGGACGAAGTCCCATCCGTTCTGCCCGTTCGGGATGACGTCGCCGCCGAGCGTCTGGAGCTCGCTGGCGTCGAGCGCGGGCACGGGGCACGGGTCGCAGGACCCCGAGTCCCACGAGTACTCGGTCACGACGGCGCGGGGGGTCTTCTCGAGCGTGCGATCGAAGAGCGCCGCGTAGAAGGCTCCGAACTCGTCCCGCGCGCCCTCGGCGACGTCGAGGTTCGTGGGGATGGTCACGTTCGGGTAGTTGGCCGCCTCGTAGCGCTGGTGGCGCGCGAGGACGTTCACGACGAGGTCCTGCGTGCCGCCCGAGTTCACCAGGCCGAGCCGGATCGGCAGGCTGAACGTGTCGCTGTCGTAGTGGAACCGGAGGGGCGACAGCACGGCGTGGCCGTCCGCGAAGGTGACCTTCGCGGGGTCCACCTTCGCGACGAAAAACTTCGACCCTGCCTGCACGTACGGCCGCAGGTACGGCTCGGCGCCCGCCGGGATGCTGTAGTGGCTGTCGTGCAGCCAGCGCTCGAGGCCGCCGGAGTCCTCCGCGCTGAGGACGACGATGTCGTACTCGCCGACGGTGAACTGCGCCTCGATCTTGACGCCGTACCCCTTGCCACCTTCGCCCCCCATCGGCGCGGCGGCGGCCGCGCTCATGGGCAACGCCATCAAGTCGTCGTAGAGGGGGCGGGCGCAGGGATCCTGCTCCCAGTACTCGACGAGGCGTGGCGCCGCGAGCTGGTCGACCCGGTCGAAGACGAGCCGGGGCAGGGTCTTCACGTTCTCCTTCTGCAGGACCACCGGGACCGGCACGACCATCGCGAACGCCTCGGGCGGACCCTGGTAGGCGTTCTGCATGGAGAGGACGGTGCGGTTCCCGTCGCGGAGGAGGACCACGTTCGTGGCGTCGTTGAAGAGCTTCGTGTCGGCCCCGCTGACGTAGAACCCGCAGAAGGCCGATGCGGGCCGCGAGCCCAGCGCCAGGAGCGCGAGCGTGGCGATCTCTGCCACGATGAGCGCGCGCACGAATCCCCCCCGCATGGCCGGCTCCCTCCTCGCTCCGCGACGGCGCAGCTCGCTGAGCATAGACAACCTCTCGTACGAACGGGTTTCCCGAATCGGTCTGGGCCAGAGTAAGTTTTGGTCTTCCGTGGCCTCCCGATCCTCCGTGGCCCCCCCGGGCGCCGTTCCCCGTGCCGAAGCGCCCGCCGAGCCGCGCCCGGAGCCCTACGAGTTCTCGGACGTCCACAAGGACAGCTTCCGCGCCCTGGCCGCGTCGGTCAGCTTCGTCGGCGTCTGCACCCTGATGTTCGCGGGGCTCTCCGCGGTGTTCGGGCTCGGCGAGATGTACCTCGGGTTCGTGCCGAACGGCGTCGTCACCGTCGCCGCGGCCGGGGTCTACGGCGTGATGTCGTGGTGGATGGTGTCGGCGGGGCGTTCGCTCTCCGCGATGGTGCGAACGAGGGGACAGGACGTCGATCGACTCATGGAAGCGGTCGTCCAGCTCCGGCGACTCTTCGGGCTCGCGCGCGTCGTCATCATCATCCTCGCGATGACGGTGACCGTCGGCGGCGCGCTCGCCGTCTACTGCAACGTCATGGTCGAGCGCGGCGGGAGGTGCTTCGGCGCCTTCGGCTGAGCCTCTAGGCCCCGAGCACGTCGCCCTCGGCGACGCCGCGTCCCATCACCCACTCGGCGCCCGTGATGGGGCGCTTGCCTTCCGGCTGCACCGTCGTGAGGTCGACGCTCCCCTCGCCGCAGGCCACGAGGACGCGCGTCTTGTCGGCGACCACGACACGGCCGGGCGAGGCCCCGTCGGCCGAGCCGTTGACGACCCGGGTCGCCTTGACCTTCAGCGTCTTGCCGCGAGCGATCGTGAACGCCCCCGGCCACGGGCTCATTCCGCGCACGTGATCGTGCACCTGCCGCGCCGTCTTGCTCCAGTCGATGCGACCGTGGTCCTTGTCGAGCATCGGGGCCGTCGTCGCCAGGGCGCCGTCCTGCGCCTCGAGCGTGCATTTTCCCGCGACGTACTCGGGGAGCCAGCGCGTCACGGCGTCGGCCCCGAGGCGCGCCAGCCGCTCCGACAGCTCCCCCGCCGTCTCGTCCGCGCCGACCGGCGTCACCACGCGCGCGAACGTCGGCCCCGTGTCCATGCCCTCGTCGAGCTTCATCAGCGTCACGCCGCTCTCGGCCTCGCCGTGGACGACGGCCCAGGTGATGGGCGCCGCCCCGCGGTACTGCGGCAGGAGCGACGCGTGGACGTTCACGCAGCCGAGGCGCGGCCCCTCGAGCACGTCCTTCGGCAGGATCCGCCCGTAGGCGACGACGAGGGCCACGTCGACCGCGTGCGCCCGTACCCACGCGCCGAACTCGCCGGTCCGGAGCTTCGTCGGCTGCACGACCGGGAGACCGAGCTCCGTGGCGCGGACCTTCACCGCCGGAGGCGTCAGGGTCAGGCCGCGGCCTGCGGGCTTGTCCGGCTGGCACACCACGCCCACCACCTCGGCGAGCGCGTGCAGCGCGTCGAGCGACGGGACCGCGAACGCCGGGGAGCCGAAGAAGAGCGCGCGAAACGTCACGGCGCCTTCACGGCATGGGGGCGACGGTGATCTGCACGCGCGGCTGGCTCGCGTCGTGGTCGACACCCTCGAAGACGTTCGTCAACGGCGTGATCACGCGCAGCACGTAAGTCCCCTTCGGCAACGGGCCCGCCGGCTCGCGCGGGTAGCCCTGCCCCGGGAGGGCGCCCTTCGCGCGCTCCTTCGACGCCCACTTGTACTTCACGGCGTTCCACTTCAGAGAGACCTTCGCCGTACCCTGGGTGGCGAGCGTGATGCGGGCCACCTTCGCCTCGGGGACGGTCGCGTTCGCGACCTCCGGCGGAAGCGGAGGGGCGCTGCCCTTCGGCGCGTCCACGCGCGAGCCCTTCAGCGTGTAGAGCGCGAAGTCGAACCGCGGCTCCGGATCCACGACGAAGTTCAGGGGCAGATCGCCCTTGCTCTTGTTCTTGAAGACGACGGTGACCCCCGCCGTCGAGCCCGGCGCGATGCGGGGCGAGTCCGGGATGACCTTGATCTCGAGCTTGTCCGAGAGGTCCGGCTGATCGGTCGTGCTCGGGTTCGCCACCTCGCATGCCGCCTGTGAGAGCACGCTCACGAGATCGGCGATCTCGAAGCCGCCGCAGGGCGTGGCCTTCTTGGCCTTGTCGTCGCCCGGGGCGGGCGTTCCCGAGGCGGGCGCCGAGTCGTCGGAGGCCGCGCCCTTGTCCTCGGAGGCCGCGCCGCCTTCGGCCGACGTGTCCCCCTCGGTGTTCCCGGGAGAGTCGGCGTTCTTCTTGGAACCGCCGCAGGAGGCGACCGCGAGGGCGAGCGCGAGCAGGGGAGCGAAGGCGGCGAGGCGGGGCAGCAGGGATTTCATGGGGCGGGGCAACATATCACCGCGCATCCGGCGGATGCACGCAGGCCTCCCACGCGCGGGTGCTGTCGGCGTCGATGGCGCACGAAGTTTCCGCCCGGGTCACAGCCTCGCAGTGGTCCTGCACGAAACGGTAGGCGGGGACGGCCCGCTTGAGCCCCTGCTCGACGTCGCGCACCGCCGCCACCTGCGTGGGCGACATCGTCGCGGTCTGCGGGTTCTCCTTCACCGCCAGATCGAGGTAGCGAGCCGTCATCGCCTTGCAGTCCCCGGGCGAGGCATTCCCGCGGCACGCGACGAGAACAGCGGAGACGACCAGCGATCGCCAGGGCTCTCGCATCACTTCTTGGGGGGGTAGAAGGGGGCGACCGCCAGGGCGAGCTGCATGGCGAGGAAGCGGTTGCCGCGAATCTTCACGTCGCCGTCGGCGAGCGCCTCCTCCGGGCCGAGCTCGCCGCGGAGGACGCGCTCCACGGTCTGCATCCGGGCCTCGACGACGACGTTCGGATCGTCGGGATCGATCGGCTTGCGCGCCGCCTCGCCGAAGCCGAACGCGATCGCCATGCGCTCGCCGTCCACGTCGAGGAGCGCGAGCTCGATGCGCCCGCTGGCCATCGCGACGCGCTTGAGGACGCGCGGATCGCTCATCGTCGTCACCCCGCCGGCGGGGGCGAAACTCGGCAGCAGCCGCTTCGCGCCGAGCGCGTCCTCGAGGAAGCGCTCGACCGCGTGCTCGGTCGCGTGGATCCAGAGCGTCGGTCGGTCGGCCTCGCCCTCCTCGACGGTCATCTCGCGGCCGCGGATGCTCACCTTCCAGTCGCCCCGGCCCTCGATGCGGACGGCGACGGTGAAAGGGTCTCCCGGCGCGTCGTCGTGCACGAAGCGCGCGTGGAGCGCGGGGGCGACCTCCGTGATGAGCGACTCGATCGTGGTCCCGGGCGGGATGTCGAAGGGAAACATCGGGCCCGGAGGCTAGCAGACGCCCCTCGCGTCGTCGGTGACGCGGACGTGTCGGCGGTCCCCCGCGTCACACGTGACGCGCCCGTCGCCGGCGCCGCGCGATCCAGGCCCGGGCCGCGCGAATTCGCGCCTGGCGCGCCGGTTGCTCAAGGCACCGCCGCCGACATGGAGGCCGCGATGAAAGATGTCCCCTGGTGGAGAGAGCCGACGCGCGCGCACTGGTGCGCCTTCGGCGCGGCGTGGGCCGGATGGGTCCTCGATGCGTTCGACTTCACGATCTTCATGCTCGTGATGCCGAACATCTCGCGCGACTTCCGCGTGCAGGTGGTCGCCACCGCGGGCTCCATCACCCTCACGCTCTTCGCCCGGCTCGCGGGTGGCTTCCTCGCTGGCGCCGCCGCCGACCGCTGGGGCCGGAAGCTGCCGCTCATGATCTCCATCGTGTGGTTCGCGCTCTGCGACGGGGCGGTGGCCCTCGCCCCGTCGTTCGCGTGGATCCTGGTGCTCCGCACCCTCTTCGGCCTCGGCATGGGCGCGGAGTGGACCTCGGGCACCACGCTCGCCATGGAGAACTGGCCGGCGCGCAGCCGGGGCATCGCCTCGGGGGTGCTCCAGGGCAGCTGGGCGGTCGGGTACCTGCTGGCGGCCGGCGTGTCGGCGGTCGTCCTGCCGGTCTGGGGCTGGCGCGCGCTCTTCGTGTGCGCGGCGCTCCCGGCGCTGCTCGTCATCCCGATCCGCCTCGGTATCACCGAGAGCCACGAGTGGGCCGCGGCGCGGCGGACGAAGCGCGCGTCGCGGCGGTCGGCGCTGGCTCCGCGGTCGCTCGCGAAGCTCGCGTGGGCGACGGGCGCGATGGGCCTCGGCTTCGGCGCGTACTACGGGCTGACCGCGCTGTACCCGACGGTGCTGCGGACGGAGCTCGGCGCGGACGCCGGCCGGGTCGCCTGGCTCGTGGCTCTCTTCAACGTCGGCATGCTCGTCGGGTCGGTCGCCTGCGGCTGGCTAGCCGCGCGCCGCGGCGTGGCCCTCGCCATCGTCCTGCCGGCTCTCCTCTCGGTCGTCGCCATCCCGCTGTACGTGGGCGCGGTGCCCGGTCTCCTCGCCGTCGGCGCCTTCGCCGGCGGCGCGCTCGGCGCGGGGTTCTGCGGCGTCGTCCCGATGTTCCTCACCGGCATGTTCCCGGCCGAGGTGCGCGCCCGCTACGTCGGCATCGTCTACCACGCCGGCGCGGCCCTCGCGGCGCTCGTCCCCACCGTGACCGCTGCGCTCGGGGCCTACGCCCACCTGTCGCTCGCCACGTCGCTCGCGCTCGTCGCGGGCGGCTGCGAGGTGGCCCTCGCCCTCGTCGTCCTCGCGGGCCGCCGTCACTCGCACGCCGCCGCGGCCACCGCCACCCCCGACCTCGCCGTCCTCGAAGCCGCCTGATCGCCGAAGGAGCCCCGCCATGATCCCCCGTCCGTCCACCATCCTCCGTTCCATCGTCCTCATCGGGCTCGCGCTCTCGTCCGCCGCGTGCGCGGTAGGAGGCCCCGGCGCGGAGCTCGTCGACAGCACGGCGCAGGCCGTCGACACGCTCCAGGCCGTCACGAGCTTCGGCTCGAACCCCGGCAACCTCCTCATGTACACGTACGTACCGTCGGGGGTGCCGGCCAACGCGCCCGTCGTCCTCGCGCTCCACGGATGCACCGAAACGGCGTCGGACTACGAGGCCGCGGGCTGGGACGCCCTCGCCGACACCTACAAGTTCTACGTCGTCTACCCGCAGCAGCAGTCGTCGAACAACATCGAGTCCTGCTTCAACTGGTTCGGCAACACCTCGGGCAGCACTGCCGACATCACGCGCGGGCAGGGTGAGGCGGCCTCCGTCGCGCAGATGGTCGACTACATGAAGTCGACCTACTCGGTCGACTCGAAGCGCGTCTACGTCACCGGCTTCTCGGCCGGCGCCGCGTACGCGGTGGCGCTCCTCGCGCTCTACCCCGACGTCTTCGCGGCGGGGGCCTCGTTCTCGGGCATCCCGTTCGGGTGCGCCACGTCGCTGACGAGTGCTTACACGTGTATGGACGGCGCGACGACGAACACGCCGGCCCAGTGGGGCGCGCTCGCGAAGAAGGGCTTCCCCGGATACAGCGGCCCGTACCCGCGCCTCTCGGTGTGGCAAGGCTCGGCGGACACGACGGTGAACACGGCGAACCTGGGCGAGATCGTCTCGCAGTGGGTGAACGTGACCGGCGCGAGCACGACGCCCGCGTCCGGCACCGTCGGCGGGTTTCCGCACGACACGTACACCGACGCGACCGGCACGGTGCAGGTCGAGTCGTACTCGATCACGGGCATGAGCCACGCGGTGGCCATCGATCCGACGCACGGGTGCGGCACCGCGGGCACGTACTTCATCGACGAGCAGGTCTGCGCGGTGGCGTACGTCGCGGGGTTCTTCGGCATCGCACCGGTGCCCGGTGGTGGCTCGAGCGGCGGCAGCTCCGGGGGTAGCTCCAGCGGGGGCAGCGGCGGCGGAAGCGGCAGCGGCGGAAGCAGCAGCGGCGGGAGCGGGAGCGGCGGCGTGGCCCCGGACGGCGGCACGCTGGGCACGAACGCCGCGTCTGGCTCGGGCGCGGGAAGCAGCGGGGCAGGGGATTCGCCCGATGCAGGGTCCGCGGCCGCGGCGACCATGCCCGGGTGCAGTGTGGTCCCGGGGAAGCGGGGCCTCGCGACGACGGCCTTCGCGATGCTCGGCCTCGGAGCGGTCGCCGCCCTGCGCCGCCGGCGCTCGCGCGGGAAGGCGCTCGCGTCGGCAGCGCTCCTCGTCGGGGCCGGCGTCCTCTTCACGCCGGGTCTCGCGCGCGCTTCGGACGACGACGTTCCCTCCGCCGACACGCCCCCTCCCGCGGACAAGCCCGCGGCCAAGGCCTCGTCGTCGCACCCCGCCTACCTCGGCCCGCAGGGCGCGTTCTACACCGGCGCGGCGGTCAGCACGACGCCGGCGGCGCTCCTCGGGTACTTCCCGGTCGACCACCTCGCGACCACGGTGGGCATCGGCTTCACCTACGACGGCAACGGGGCGCCGACCTCGCCGCTCACCGGCATCAAGGGCGACAGCAACAACCGCATCGGGTCCGATCTCTTCCTCGACGTCATCTACTTCGTGCATGACGTCGCGCCCTTCGCGATGGGCCCCGAGCTCAACTTCATCGGCTCGCTGTCCCCGAACTACCCGATGACGATGGTCATCTTCACGCCGATGTGGGCGCTTCGCTACGCGCCGTGGAAGGCTCCGATCGCCATCGGTACGGGCGTCGGCATGTCGCTCGCCTTCGAGCGGGGAGCCAAGCCCATCGCGAGCCTGTCGACGCAGGGGCTCGACATCGTCTACGCGTTCTGAGGTGCAACGGTCTTCTCGCTGGGGCATCGAACGCACGGTCGCACTGCGCTTCGCACCTCAAGGAGATCACCATGCGCTATCGCCTCTTCGGCAGGACCGGCCTCTACGTCTCGGAGCTGTGCCTCGGAACGATGACGTTCGGCGGCAAGGGTTTCTGGCAGGTCGTCGGCACGCTCGGCGCGAAGGAGGTCGAGGCCACCATCGGGGCCGCCCTCGACGCCGGCGTGAACTTCGTCGACACGGCCGACGTCTACTCGGAGGGCGAGTCGGAGACGCTGGTCGGTGGAGCGCTCGCTGCGCTCGCTCGCCCGCGCGAGCAGCTCATCGTGGCCACGAAGGTGCGCGGGCGTACGGGCCCCGGCCCCAACCAGGTCGGGCTCTCTCGCGCGCACATCCTCGCGTCGATCGACGCGAGCCTGAAGCGGCTCAAGCTCGATCACGTGGACCTCTACCAGATCCACGGCGTCGACAAGGACACGCCCATCGAGGACACGGTGCGGGCGCTCGACGACGTGGTGCGCTCGGGCAAGGTCCGCTACGTGGGCTTCTCGAACCTCCCCGCGTGGCTGGCGATGAAGGCGCTGGCCTTCGCCGACGCGAACGGCCTCGCCCGCTTCCAGAGCGGGCAGGTCTACTACTCGATCGCGGGGCGCGACATCGAGCGCGAGATCGTCCCGCTGGCGCAGGACCAGGGGCTCGCGATCCTCCCGTGGAGCCCGCTGGCGGGCGGGCTGCTCTCGGGCAAGTTCGATCCCAGCAAGCCCGGGCCGGCGGGAGCCCGTCGCACGTCGTTCGACTTCCCGCCGGTCGACCGGGATCGCCTG
>JBEKGQ010000102.1:0-13218 GCA_050012715.1 Polyangiaceae bacterium | reverse complement strand
GAACCATCACAAACTATCCCAAAACCACGAACTACCTAAAATCGAAGAGCGCCTGGAAGTCGCGGAACGTCACGCTCTCGTCCGAGATGGACCCGAGCTCGCGCGTCTCGGCCAGCTTGGTCATGGCCTCCAACATCGTGCGGGTCGCGGTGTAGAGCGCGGGCGTCGAGTAGAGGACGATCTTGAAGCCCAGGTCGTGGAGCTGCCGGGACGGCAAGAGGGGCGTCTTGCCGCCGTGAATCAGGTTGATGACCTTGTGCCCCGGCACCTCGTCGCCGATGCGCCGCAGCGCCTCCACCGAGGGCAGGCCGTCGATGAGCGTCACGTCGGCCCCGGCGGCGTGGAAGCGCTTCGCGCGCGCGATGCCCTCGTCCATCGAGGTCGCGTCGGTCCTCGCCACGACGACCATCGACGTCTGCCGGGCCTCGAGGGCGCAGTCGAGCTTTCGCAGGTAGCGGTCGAGCGGGATGACCTGCTTGCCCGCCGCGTGCCCGCATCGCTTCGGGAACACCTGGTCCTCGAGGATGATGGCCGCCGCGCCGGCCCGCTCGAGCTCGTAGACGGTGCGAACGACGCTGTCCTCGTCGCCGTACCCGTTGTCGGCGTCGACGACGAGCGGGACGCGGATGGCGCCGGAGACGTTCTTCGTCATCAGCGCCGTCTCGACGAGGCTCGTGAGGCCGATGTCGGGGTTGCCGAGCATGCTCGCGGCGATGCCGTAGCCGCTCATGAACACCGCCGGGAACCCGGCGCGCTCGAGGATCATCGCGCTGAGGACGTCGTAGCAGCCGGGCAGCTCGATGCCCTCGGGAGCCGCGAGCAGGGTACGCAGCCTGTCCGCCATCGGATTCGTCGACTTCACCATGAGACCTCCGGAACGCTGTGGATTGTCCGTCACTGAACTTCGCAATAACCGAGGTTGCACGCCGGCCGGCTCGGGTCGGTGCAGTCGTTGGCCGTCATGCAAGGGCTGCAGCCGGGCGGCGCCGATCCGTTCACGCTCGGGCTGGCCTCGAAGTAGCAACCGCACTGGAAGGGTGGGGCGTACGTGCTGAGCGGCCCGAGCTCGCTCGTCCGCTGCACCGCCATCGCGCACGAAGGTACGAGGCTCGAGCTGATGAACGCGTCGAGGAGCGCCTGCGGGATGTTCGGCACCGACACGACGGACGCGAACGCCTGCGCTCCCGCCGAGACGGGGACGCCGTTGCTCACCGTCGCGAAGAAGTGGATCGGGCCCCAGATCGGGTAGTGCCCGTCGCGGACGTTCTGCTTGTCCTTCTTGTACGAGGTCGAGTCGGGGAGGTACGCGCAGTCCTGTCCGTCGGCCTCGAAGGCGAGCGCGACGAGGTTCGCGCGGTCGTCGTCGTAGTAGTCGGCGGAGATGATGCCGATGGCCTGCTCCGCGATGCCGGGATCGCTGATGACCTTCATCAGCGCGTCGACGTTCGCGGCGCTTCCCCGGTCGATGCCCCAGAACTCGCCGGCGGGCACGCCGATGGCGTGGCCGATCTGCTGCTGCGTCCCGGTGTTCGCGTTGCGCACGAAGTAGAGCGTCGGATCGGTCCACGGGGTCGCGTTCCCGCCGCCCATGCCGAAGACCTCGCGCGCCGCCGCGGCGGTGATCGCCGTCTCCTGCGACTTGCCGGGGACGACGAAGACCATGGCCTGAACCGGGCCGAGGAACTCGCCGACGCTGCCGCCCGGGGGGCCGTACCCGTCGCAGGTCGTGGAGAAGATGTCCGACTCGCCGACGTCGACCTGCGCGCCGCTCGGTCCGAGCGTGCAGTTGGTCGAGGATCCGTCGGCCGCGAAATACGTGGCGTACTTGGCGTCCGGCCCGGGGGCGGGGTCGGTCATCATCTGATCGGCGCCCGAGCCGAAGACCGCCTTGACCCCGGTGCACGAGTTGGTCACCTGGTAGACGGGCGTGAACCCGGTCGCGATGATGAGCGGCGCGAGCTTCGCGAGGAGGGGCGGGAAGTTGCTCGAGCCCGTGAGGTAGACGACCTGCGCGCGGCCACTGCTCGGGTCGGCGCAGCTCGGGAGCACGGGGCTCGCGTCTCCGGCGTCGCTCGCCGTCGTGGACGTCGAGCCGGCGTCCGGCGTGGGCGGAGCCACGAGCCCCCCGTCGGCGTCCTCCCCGCCTCCGTCGCAGAGGCCGAGGCGCTGGCAGTTGTCGAACGACAGGCACTGCGCCGTCGAGCACTGATTCATGAAGTCCTGCGGCTGCTGCGGCGTGCCGTAGAAGCAGCTCGTCGGCCCGAGGCCCGAAGAGACACAGACCCCGCCCTGGCAATACGGATGGTCTCCGAAGTGCGCGCAGTCCGAGTCCGACTGGCACTGCGTCGCGTCGTGATCGAGCAGCGCGGTGCAGGCCGCGCTCGTCATCAGCAGCGTGACGGCGCCCGCCAGGGTCCACCGCCTCGTGTTCCGGATCGGCCGCATCGTCGGCATCGGCAAAGCTCCGTGGGTAGGTTCAGAAGGTCATCTCGAGACGCGCCGCGGTCGGGCCGAGGACGACGCGCGTCGTCCCCGTGCTGCCGCGGGTCGGCGCGCTGGGCGCCGGCGAGAGCCAGGTGGAGAGGAGGGTCACGCTCCCCACGACGATCGCCGCGGCCGCGAGCGAGTCGGCGACGATCGAGTACGCCGTGGTCAGCTGCGCGTCGTGGTTCAGCGTCTGGCTCGACACGGGGTACGTCGCGCGCGCCGCCTCGAGCTCGTGCGACTCGCGGATCCCCAGGATGCCGGAGGTGACGGCGCCCGCCGCGAGCGCGCCGGTCGCGGTCCAGCCGATCCAGCGCAGCGTGCCGCTGCCGTGGGAAGGGGTCGTCGTCTCGGAAGACCTCGGGGGCGCGTCGAGCCTCGGGGCAAGAGCCGCCGTGGGCACCGACGGCTCGGGCAGCTGGATCGTGACGGTCAGGGTGTCGTCGGCCGCCACGTCGACGTACCGCGTCGTCGCCGGTCGCCCGGTCAGCGAGGCCATGACCTTGCGGTGCCCGATGCTCACGAGCACGGCGCGGTCGAGGGGGGTCTTGCCGACCGGCTGATCGTCGATGGTCACGTCGGCGCCCGTCGGGATCGTCGTGATGGTCAGGTGGCCGACCCGAGCGCGGAGCGTCTCGAGGTCGCCCTCCACCTCCGTCCGGTGCGCGTCCCCCGGGGCCGTCTCCGCCAGGAAATGCTCGAAGGTCGTCAGCGCGCCGGCATAGTCCTGAAGCTGGTACTGCGTCTCGCCCACGTTGTAGAGGACGGCCGGGTTCGGCGCGACGGAGTATGCCCGCTTGAACTCGACGAGCGCGGCCCGGTAGTCCGCCTCTCCGTAGAGCGCCACCCCGCGCTGGAAGTGCTTGAACGCCTGGCGGTTCGACGCATCGTCGGCGCGCGCGGCCGTGGTCGCGAGCAGCGCCGCGGCGAAGAGGACCGAAGTGGCGAGAGCTCTCATGGGGTCCCGTAGGGGTTGCTGGTCACGATGGGTCGCAGGGGGGCGTGCCCGCCGGAAGGCGGCACGTCGACGCGAGGAGGGGGCGCCGCGGGAGCGCTCGAGGCATCGCCGGATGCCGGCGCGGGGCCGCTCGCCGAGCTACCGGCGTGCTTGCCGCCGTGCGCGGGTGGCGGGGGAGGTGGGTAGTAGCGTTGCGCTGGGGGCGCCGCCCGGCGATCCAGGCTCACGTCGATCGAGACGTCGTTGGCGAAGAAGACCTCCTCCAGCTTCGCGTCGTACCCGTCGGCGGACGCCAGGACGCGGTGAACCTGGGCGTCTTTGCCGTAGCGCGCATGGAACGGGTTGGTCGGCTCGGCCACGCCGTCGATCGTGATCTGCGCCGATGGCGGCGAGACGCGGACGACGACGTCGACGAGGTCGGTCGTGTCGCGTGCCGGCGGCGCGGGCGCGGCCGCCGCGACGGGTACGTCAGGGGCCGGGAGGGGCGCGCTGTCGCGGAAGCCCGTGAGGACGACGATCACGACCACCAGCAGGAGCAGCGCCCCACCCGAGGCCACCAGCGCCGCGCGCCGGGAGGCCCACCAGGGCGGCGCATCCCCGGGCACCACGGCCTGGCTCGGCGTCGGGGTCGACGCGGCGGGGCCGAGGGTGGTCGAGGGCGGGTTGTTGAAGAGCGGCGACACGACCAGCTGCCCCGAGATCTGGCTGGCCTCCTCGCGCAGGCCCGACGCGCCGCTCGGGGTGCCGCGGACGTGGACCTCGAGCGTGGGCATCACGCCCGAGCGAGGTCCGCCGCGCACCCGCGTGAGCGTCTCCTCGATGAGGGCGCTCATCCGTCGGCGCTCCTCGGCGAAGACCCTCCCCACGAGCGCGCCCACGTCGCGCATCCCCATCCGGTCTTCCCGCGAGGCGATGTGGGCCTCGAGGTCCTCGAGCATGTCGAGCGCGCTCGCGTAGCGATCCTCGCGCCGCAGCTCCATGGCCCGCGCGCAGATGGCGTCGAGGTCCTCCGGCGCGTCCGGGCGAACGGCCGAGAGCCGCGGAGGCCCTTCGCGCAGGAGCCTCGCGAGGATCTCCACGTCGTTCATGCCGGGCCACAGGCGACGTCCCGCGGCGGCCTCCCAGAGCATCACGCCGGCCGAGTAGACGTCGGCGCGACGGTCCACCGCGCCGCCCCAGGCCTGCTCGGGGGCCATGTACGCGACGCGGCCCTTGAGCACGCCGGTCTTGGTCTCCGTGGACGAGTCGATCGACTTGGCGATCCCGAAGTCGACGACCTTGGCCTGCCCGTCGAAGGTCACGAACACGTTCAGCGGGCTCACGTCGCGGTGCACGATGCCGAGCGCCTGCCCGTCGAAGTCCCCGAGCTCGTGCGCGTAGTGCAGGCCGACCAGAGCCTCGGCCAGGACGCGCAGGTGCGCGGCGACCGGGAAGCCGCCCTGGTCCCGGAAGCGGCGGATCATTCGATAGAGCGACCGCCCGTCGAGGAACTCCATGACCATGTAGTGCCGGCTCCCCTCGGAGCCGACCTCGATGGTCTGCACGATGTTCGGGTGGGTGAGCCGTGCCGCGAGGCGCGCCTCGTCGAGGAACATCGAGACGTAGCTCTCGTCGTGCGAGAGATCGGGCTTCAGCTCCTTGACCACGAGCAGCTTGTTGAAGCCGCCCGGCCCCTGTGCGGCGGCGAGGTGGACGATCCCCATCCCGCCGCGCGCCAGCTCGGCCACGAGGTGGTACTTGCCGAGCTCCGGGACGATGGTCGAGTCGAGCGCGGACGATTGCATCGATGCGGCTGGCCCTCCGCACGATTCGGACCACCCGTGATCCTCGGGGGAACGTCTGGGAATCGGAACGGGCGACCCCGCGCCTTTGATGGACGCGCGCCGCAGCCGGCCGTCTCAGGGCGTAGGCCGCGGCCCCCGCAGTGAGCCGACGAAGCGTCGCCGCTGTGTCGGCTATGCGCTGACGATCTCGAGCTGGCCGCCGAGGAGGGCCTCTTCGACCTTGTCGAGCGACTCCTCGGCCAGCGTCGCGGCGCTGCCCATGGCGTGCACGATCGAGAGGACAGGGTCCGCCGGCGGGGCGGCGCCCTCGGGCACGCGCAGCCGCGCGGCGCGGACGGCCTCGCGCCCGCGCGCCACGAGGTCGCGAACGGCGATCATCGTGTCGACACGGGCACGTGACATCGGCGAGCCGTTCGCCTCCACCACAGAGATCCACCCGGGCTGACCGTCGTCGCGCCGGATCACGCTGATCGTGGGCTGCAGTGCGCGGATGCGCATCTTCTCGAAGTGGTCGCGGAGGCGCATCACCGCGCGCTCGTAGCTCGCGTCGCCGAGCGGGTGCTCGACCGAGGCGTACCGCGCGCAGTGCTCGTCGATGCTGGCGTCGGGGTTCCGCACGTGCAGCATGCCCAGGTTGGCGGGGCCTCCGAGCGCCCCGGCGATCCGTTCCTCGAGCGGCTCGTCACCCTCGACGACGGGCCACTCGGCGAGGAGAAACGCGGTGCCCCGAGGGCCCAGGGAGCCGCGGAGCGCGCCCACGACGCGCATGCTGATCTCGTCGCCACGCGGGCCTCCGAAGAGGAACGTCGCCGGACCGGCGTCGTCGTGCTGCGGAACGAACGGAGGCTGGCAGGCGACGATGTCGAACGCCTCCCCGGCGACGGGCGCGAGGAGGTCCCCCACCCGACACTCGATGTTGCCCAGCCCGTTGAGCGCTGCGTTCACCCGGGCGAGCGCCACGGCGCGCTCGCTGATGTCCGTCGCCACGACGCGGTCGCACTTCTGCGCGAGGGCCAGCGCGACCGTCCCCGCGCCGCACCCGACGTCGAGGGCGCTCCCGGCGCGACCGCGAGGGCGCGCCATGCCCGCCAGGGTCTTCGTGCTGGGCGCGGCTCCCATGACCGCCTCGCCGCCAGCGCTGAGGTCGTCGCTCAGCACGTAGAGGTCCGCGAGGAGCTTCAGGACGAACGCGCCGACGACCCCCTCGTCGGTCGCCACGAGCAGCCCGGCCTCGAGCAGATCCCCCAGGGCAAGGTCGTCGCCGAGCGCCTCCTGGGCCTCGCCGGGGGTCACGGGGTCGCAGAAGCTCAGCATGCGCATCGCGAACGCGGCGGGCGTCTGGAGGCGGCGGAGGTGCCACTTCGCGAGCGCCGGGTGGCGCGAATCGGGCGTGAGCGCCCCGAGCTGCGCGAACGGGGCGCACGCGCGCGACGTGAACGCGATCTCGCGGAAGCGGCGCCCGCGCGTGCTCCACTGCGCCGGCGCGAGCGTCGCCAGGCGGCGGACGTCGGGGAGGTCGAGCGCGCTCACCCTCTGGCCATGAACCAGCGCCGATGACGCCAGCCGAACCACAGGCCCCAGCCCCCCACGCCGAGCGCGTAGAGGTTGATGGCCACCTCGGTGGCCACGCCTCCCCAGTCGCCCTTGGGGGCGAGGTAGATCCCGTTCTCGAGATCGAAGAGCACATCCATCAGGCCGAGATAGATGCTCGAGCTCCCGGCGACGAGCAGCCAGAAGAGGGCGCTCGCCTTGCGCCGGTGGATGGCCCACGCCGCGAAGGCGCACCCGATGGTGAGCCAGCCGTCTGCCGCCGGGAACGAGTTCTCGAAGACGTAGTACGAGGGCGCGTCGCTGTTCGCGAGCCACTCGCGGTTCACGAAGAACCAGATTCCCCAGTAAACGATCATCGCGACGAACGCGGTGACGACGAAGCCGAGCGTCAGCGCGAGGTAGCGCGGGTTCCCGTCGTCGTCGGTCGCCGCGAGGGTCTTGTCGAGCGGGGCGCTGGCGTCTGCGGTCATGGGCGCGAGGAGATTGTACCGGCGCCGAGGATACTCGCGGCACGGCAGAAAAATCCGTTGTTTCTAAGAGATGGACAAGGACGGCAAAGGCCGGTGTATGAAGCGACCCGTGCGCGCTGCCCTACTCACACTGCTCCTCGCGCTTCTAGCCGCCACCTTCTCGACGTCCGCGTTCGCCGACCCGCGGACCGAGGGCGCGGCCAAGGCGGCCATGAAGAAGGCCGAGAGCGACTACCTCGCCATGAACTACGGCACCGGCGCCGCTCGCATCGAGAAGGCGATGAAGGCGTGCGGCAAGACCAAGTGCAGCGCGCCCGTGCGCGCCGCCCTGTTCCGCGACCTCGGGACGATGCAGTTCCGCAAGGGTGACAAGGACCAGGCGGCCCGTAACTGGGCGGCGGCCGCGCAGCTCCAGGCCGACATCGCCGTCAACCCCGCCTACGACGCGCCGGATCTCCGCAAGGCCTTCCTCGCCGCCGCCAAGGGCGGTGGGGGGGCCGGCGGCGGAGCTGCTGGCGGCGGAGGTGGAAGCGGCGGCGATGGCGGTGGAGGGTCGGGCGATCAGCCCGGCGGGGACTTCACGCACACGCCGGCCACCGAGCAGAAGGTCGACACGCCGCTGCCGATCTACGTCGAGGGGGGCGGCGAGAACGTCGCGCGCGTCGTCGTCAAGTACAAGGGCCCGGGGATGACGAGCTGGAAGCGGTTCGATCTGAAGAAGGTCGGTGACGGGTGGGGCGGCCTCGTGCCGTGCGGCGACGTCAAGTCGGGGACGCTGCGGTACTACATCCAGGGCCTCGACGACTCGAAGGAGTCGGTCGCCAGCAACGGCGACGCCCGCCACCCGTACACCGTCGAGATCAAGGACGACATCTCCGGGGACGCGCCCCACTTGCCGGGCATGAAGCCGCCGAAGTCCTGCCACGAGTCGAGCGACTGCCCGCCGGACTTCCCGGGGTGCAGCAAGAGCGGCGACTCGGCGGGCGACAGCGGCGACGACAACGGCGAGGGGAGCAGCAAGGACGAGGGGAGCAAGGGGCCCTTCCGGCGGGTGTGGATCGGCGTGGCGGGAGCCATCGACTTCCAGTCCATGCCGGCAGGGCAGGATCTCTGCCGCCTCGATCCCGGCACCGCTCTCCCGGCCAACAGCGCCAACGTCTATTGCACCAACCAGGACGGCACGGACTTTCCGTTCTATCCGCGCAGCGACCCGCGCGCCCAGGCGCAGAACAACGCGCTCGTCCCCGGCCAGGCGGGGCGCTCGAGCGGTGGCGAACAGCGCGGCGACATCCGCATGATGCTCTCGTTCGACTACGCGCTGAACCCGAACATGCTCGTCGGCGGGCGCCTCGGCATCACCCTGTTCAAGTACACCGGTGAGGCGGCCTACAACGACGGCAAGGCCTGGGCCTTCGCGAGCTCGCGTCTCTACCTCGACGCGCGCTTCACGTACCTCTTCGGCGAGGATGCCATCAGCAAGACCATCGCCCCGATGGTCTTCGGCGGTCTCGGCCTGGCCTCCTTCGATACGCACACGGACTCCGGCATCACGCTGTCGAACGGGCAGAGCGGGACGGTCGCTCTGTGGCAGACGAACGGGCCGTTCTTCATCCTGCTCGGCGGCGGCATCCGCGCCGCGATCAGCCAGAACCTGGGGGCGACGGTCGCGGTCCGCGCAAACCTCTCCTTCGGGCCGAACGGCTTCATCCCGACGTTCGGGCCCGAGGTCGGCATCGCGTACGGGTTCTGATAACCTCGTGCGACCCGTGCCCCCCAACGACGAGGGAAAGCCGCCGTCGAAACGGCGAGTATCGACCGACAAGCTGAAGAAGCTGACGGGGACGCTCGTCCTCGAAGGCGCCCCGAAGCGGCCGACCGCGTCGACGCCGGCCGCGACACCGGCCGAGGCGGGCGCTCTGCCGGCCGAAGAATCGAAGGCGCCGTTCGACAAGACGCACGTGCTCAGCAACGACGAGGTGGCCGGCGCGCGGCAAAAGCTCATGGCCGCGCAGGCCGCGGCCGCCGCCGCGCGGAAGCCGCCGGCGATCGACCCTGCGATGATGAGGACGCAGCAGCTTCCACCGGCCGAGCAGGAGAAGGCACGCGCGCAGCTCGAGGCGAAGCTGCGCGAGGCGAGGCCCGGCGCCAAGCCTCCGGCGCCCGTTCCCGAGCCGGAGCCTGCGCCGAGGACGGAGCCCGTCCCGAACGTCGCCCCCATCGCCAGGGCCGCGCCCATCGCGAGGACCGAGCAGATCACGCCCGAAGCGGCGGCGAAGGCTCGGGAGATGGTCCGGGCGAAGATGGCCGCCGGCTCGCCCTCGGTGCTGGTCAAGACGCAGCAGATCACGCCCGACGAGGCCGAGAAGGCGCGAGAGCTCCTCCGCGCGAAGATGGCCGCGCCCGCGGCGCCGCCGAAGAAGACGGCCGAGCCAGCGAAGCCGCCCGTGATCAATCCGCTGCTCATGCAGACGCTGCCCCTCACGCAGGCGCTGTCGAGGCCGAAGCCGCCTCCTCCGAATTCATTCGGGGCGCCTGCACCCCCTCCGCCCCTCGGCGGCCTACCCGCCGTCACCGCGGCGGTTGCTCCTCCCGCTCCTCCCCCTCCACCGGCGTCGGTCCTCGCGGACCTGCTCGCGGGAGCCTACGCCGGCAAGCTCGTGTCGGACCTCAACCTCGCCGAGGCCCAGCTCGCGGGGGCGCCGCTGGCCGGCTCGACGTGGGACAAGGTGGATCTCACCGGCGCGATGCTCGCCCGGGTCGATCTGACGGGCGCGACGATGCGCGCCACGCGGATGTCCGACGTCGATCTGACGGGGGCCACGCTCGAGAACGCCGACATGCGCGGCGCGCGTATCCGTTGCCGGTCGACGGCCGGCGCCGATCTACGGCGCGCCCGGTTCCACCTCGCGGACTTCACGGGCATCGACCTCTCCCGGGTGCAGGTCGCCGGCGCGTCCTTCGAGCAGTGCCTTCTCTCCGATGCCTCGGGCGAGAGCGCGGATCTCCGCGGGTGCGATCTCACGCGCTCGTCCATCGAGCGCGCGAGGCTGCCGGGCGCCAACTTCGCGGGCGCCAAGGCGAGGCAGCTTCGTGCCGACGGGGCTCAGCTCGACGACGCCAAGATGGCGATGGTCCCGCTCAAGATGGCCACGTTCCGCAACGCCTCGCTGGAACGGGCTTCGTTGGCGGGCGCTCAGCTCGAGATGGCGGCCTTCGACGGCGCGAACCTCCGCAAGGCCGATCTTCGTGGGGCAAAGCTCCACGGGGCGCGCCTCATCAAGGCGGACCTGCGCGGGGCCGACCTCCGCGGGGCGGACCTCTCCAACGCCGACCTCTCGCACGCGGATCTCAGCCAGGCGAAGCTCGGCGAGGCCGACCTGACGCGGGCCAACCTTCATCGGGCCAAGACCGAGCAGGCCGACATGCGTGGGGCCAAGCTCGAGGGCGTTCGCAAGACCGACCCCGAGCGCTCCAAGGCCGAGGACTTCCGGAACGACGCCTAGGAGAAGAGGAGAGACGACGACGATGCCCGGCCTCCCCGTAGCCACGCTCCAGAACGGCCAGTGCATGGGGTTCCCGGACGTGTGCCTAACCCCGGTCGGGCCGGTCGACGTTCCCATCCCCTACCCGAACGTGGGCATGTGCCCGACGGGGCTGATGACGACGACGACGGTCCTGGTGGTCATGATGCCGGCGCTGACGCAAGGCTCTCAGCTGCCGATGAGCCAGGGCGACGACGCCGGCGTCTCGGGGGGCGTGACGTCCGGGATGATCATGGGGCCGATCGCCTTCCGGACGGCGAGCTCCAAGGTCTCCTTCCAGGGGCAGAAGGTCATCGTTCTGACCGCGATGACGGCGCACAACGGCGCGAGCGCCAACTTCCCGGCGGGTGTCCTGATGTCGCCGTCGCAGGCGAAGGTGCTCGCCGCGCTCTGAGTACGTCAGCGGGGCGTGACGGGTGGGCACGGGGAGAGCCCCTCGATGCCCTGGAGCTTGTCGAAACACGGCGCGGCGGCGGGGGCGAGCGTCCCGTCGGCCGGTCGCGGCGGCGGAGGGAAGAGGTCTTCCCAGAGCAGAGGGGGCCGAGCGGGCGGCTCGGGTAGATCCGGGACGACGAGGATGACCGGGGGCTCGGTTTCGCGCGGACGCCTTCGGGCGCGCGCCGGGGGAGGCGCCGGCTCGACGGGGGCCGGCGGGGGCGAGGCGGACACCTGAGGCACGTCGGCCGCCTCGAGCCGGTGGGCGGGCATTCCGTGCCGCGTCGCCGCGCTCGCCGTCGGCTCCAGGCGAGGCCCGCTGGGGGTCCACGTCGAGACCGTCGCGCCCAGCAGCGTCACGGCGAAGGTCGCGATCAGCCATCCGCGTTCGGTGATCATTTCTGACCATGCGAGAGCAACGCCCGTTCCAGCCGGGAAATCGCGCTGCTGGCTCGACTCACGGGCCCTGCGTCGAGCCCGCGCGCCCCACCGCGCGGGGGCACCCGAGCACGCTCAACCCAGCAGCACCCTCTTGCCGTCGATGGCCGTGTCCTCTTCCGCCAGCACGTTCACGCGCTTCGCGAAGAGCTGGTACGCCCCGGTCGCCAGCGTGCGCACGCGTTCGGCCCGCGTCTGCAAGAGGCCCTCGACGTCCCGGTAGAGGTCGCGGGCGCGCTCGAAGATCCGGTCGGCGCGGAGGTCGATGCGCCCCGCCTCGCACTCGACCTCGAGCGCCTTGAGGGCAATCTTGCCCTGGGGTGCGCTGAGGACGAGGTCACCCCTCGGTGCCGCGATCTCCGCCGTGCCGCGTTCGGCGTCGTAGACGACGACGATGGAGCCGCGCGCGTCGCGGAGGACCAGGCGCTCTCCATCCACTTCGGCCGAGGCGCCGCTCTGCGTGCGCAGGGCGGGAAGCACGGGGACGGGCTCGAGAGATCGGACCACGGACGTCGACGATCCGCGTCGTCGGAGCTTCTTTGCGGGAGATGCCATGGGGGGACGCAAGCATACGATCTTTGGTAGCCTCGCGCGTCCCCATGCCGCTCGAGATCGCCGCCCTGGCCCCACTTTCGGTCGGGACGCTGGCATGGCGCGACACCGCGGGCGTGCAGCATCTCACCGTCATCGCGAAGGGCACCTTCGAGATCCGCCCGGATCACCGAGCCCGTGCGGTGGATCCGTACCCGCTCTTCGGGGACCTCTACTTCGAGGAGAATCTGGGGCGCAGCTTGCGCGTCGCGTCGGACTACGTCCCGCGAAAGCCCAAGGTCGACGTCCTCTTCACGGGCGCGGCCTATGCCCCCGCCGGCGAGCGCGTCACCCACCGATCCATTCGGCTGGCGATGGCCGTCGGCGGCAAGACGATCATCGACAAGAAGCTCCTCGCGGTCGGGTCGCGCGAACGCGACAAGAGCGGGACGCCGACTCCGCCCCAGCCGTTCGTCCACCTGCCGCTCCGCTGGGAGCTGGCCTTCGGCGGCGCTTCGTCGCGCACGAATCCCATCGGCGTCGGCGAGGACCCCGGCGACCAGCGGCTGCCGAGCATCGTCGACCCGAGCAACCCCAAGCGCGCGGCCGGCCTCGGTCCCGTCCCGCCGTCGTGGATTGCGCGCCAGGAGGCGCTGGGTGGCGCCGACCCCGCGGCGCTCGTGGGGCCGATGCCCACGCTGAGCGCGGGAATGGACGCGTACTTCAACTCGGCGCCCCCCGATCAGCAGCTCATTACGCTGCGCGGTGACGAGTCGGTGCTGATGAGCGGCCTGCACCCGGCCATCCCCGAGATGACGTGGCGTCTCCCCGGGGTCCGTGCCCACGCCGCGCTCGAACTGCGCGGCTCGCGCCGAGTCGTGGCCCTCGACGCCGACACGGTCTGGATCGAGGGCCAGATGCTGCGGTGCGCGGTCACCTGGCGAGGCTCGTTCGCGCTCGATGCGGCCGACGCCGCGGGCCTCGATTCGGCGCGCCTGCTGGCGACCCTCGCCAAGCTCGACGCC
>JBEKGQ010000101.1:0-13258 GCA_050012715.1 Polyangiaceae bacterium | reverse complement strand
ATTCGTTCCGAGCATGCGTCCGCTCGCCGTCGCGGTGACCAGCCTGACGCTGTCGCTCCTGGCGGGGGAGGCGAGCGCGACGGACGCCGTGGATGAGAGCCACGCGCCGACCGACAGGAAGTTCGGCTGGTTCGACTTCTTCGGCACCGCGTTCGTGGGCGACGGGCTGCGCTTCAACAATCCGTACCGGCTGGCGACGGTCCTGGGGTCCACGGCGGAGTCGCTCTCGAGGACTGCCGCCTACACCGATCTCGGCGGGGCCATCCTCATCGGCAATCCGTCCGTCATCGCCCATGGTCTCGTCCTCCGCGTATCGGTGGCGCTCGAAGGCGTGCCGCAGTCCGTGCTCGTGCCGTCGTACATGGCGCTCCACCGGTTCGGCCCCTGGGCCCTCTACGGGCGCGCCGGAGCGCCGATCGTGCTCACGCCCGACACGACGTTCGGGGTGGAGGGAGGCGCGGGAGGCGTGTGGTTCGTGCGGGCGGGGATCGGCATCGCGGCGGAGCTCGTGGGAGACGTGTTCTACGGCGCCGGGACACGCGAGGTCGCGACCCCCGCCTACCCCGTCCTCAGCGGGCAAGCGGGGCTCTGGCTGTCGTGGGAGGTCTTGCCGTGAGACCGGACCGCGCCATCCGCCGGAGGGAGCTCGCGCTCGCGGCCGTGCTCGCGCTGGTCTTCGGTGCGGCCCCGACGGTGGGGGACATCGGATCGTGCGGCCAGCAGGCGACACCGCTCGACGAGGCGGTGTTCGCGGCGCAGAGGAAGGAGCTCGACTGCCAGAAGTGCACCGAGTGCGGCTTCACGACGCAGACGTGCCTGAACGCGTGCAACCCGGACGAGCCGAGCGACGTCGGTTGGCCGGCCACGTGCTTCCCGCTCGACCACGACGGCGTCGTGTGCATCGACGCGCTCGAGGCCGCCGGCTGCAACGAGTACGCGTCGTTCGTGAGCGACGTGGACCCCACGACGCCGACCGAGTGCCAGTTCTGCCTCGACGTTCCGGAGGCCGGGGTCGTCGAGGGGGATCTCTAGATGGAGGCGCGGCGCCGGCTCGGGTGCGTGTTCGCGGCGGCCCTCCTGGGAACGACCGCGGCCTGCGCCGTGCCCCGCCAGATGCTGGCGTCGCCCGACGATCTCCGCGATTACCGCGAGTTCCGAGCGGCGGCGCACGAAGGCCGGCGCCTCGCCTCCGCGCAGCGCTATCTGGCACGCCATCCCCACGGAGCGTGGGCGAAGGAAGTGCGCCCGCTGTTCGAGGCGGAGGAGACGGCGTGGTTCGAAGCCGCGAAGTCGTCGCGCGCCCGGGCCCGTGAATACGTGATCGATCTGCCCGAGGGGCCGCACATCGAGGGGGCGCGCGCCCTGCTCGTCCTCTTCGACGAGCACGAGGGTGACGTCGAGACGCTCACGCTCCTCGCGGACGCTCGCCGCACCGCCGCGACCCTCGACTCCGAGACGTCGCGCCGCAAGCACGTCTCCGACGTGATGCTGGCGGCCATCGCGGGCCTGCTCGACCGGGCCACCTGGGGAGCGCACCTCGACTCGCCACCGGCGTCGCTCGCGGCGGCGCTGCGCGGCGAGGTGCCGGCGACGTGGGGGGCCGCGGCGAGGGCGCGTCACGACGATCGCCTGTTCTTCGTGCTGCCGACCCCTCAGGGCTCCCAGGCGCGGGCGCTCGACGTGTCTCTCCAGCTCGTGCTCGACAAGGGGCGCGTGGTCCAGGGGCTCGTCGAGGGGGAGGACCTGTTCGTCACGTGGGCCGAGGCCATGCTCGTTCGCGTGCTCGACCCCAACCGGCCGGCCGATCGCGAGCTCGCCGCCGCGACGGTCATCGACGTCCTCACCGGCGCGCTGGAGGCGACGCTCCCGGCGTCCCATTGCGCCCGGCCCGCGGTCGGCGGCGATCGCCTGGTGCGCGCGTGCGACGGCTGGGCCCTGTCGGTCCGCATGGGCGCCGAGGCCGGCGAGGTCGACGTCATCGACGTCGTCGGTCCCCGTCCGAAATAGCTCGGCCGTGCGCTCGATGCCGGAATGGGTTAGACGTGTTCCGCGCGTCATGATCCCGTACATCCACATCCCCGAAGGCCACATCGGGCCCTTGCCGATCCACCCGTTCGGCCTCCTCGTGGCGACCGGGGTGCTCCTCGGGACGGCGATGACCACGCGCCGCGCGCGCACCCTGGGATGGGACGTCGACAAGCTCAACTCGTTCGTCACGTGGATGCTGATCAGCGCGTTCCTGCTCTCCCACGTGCTCGACTCGCTTTTTTATCACTGGGACGAGGTCGTCAAGAACCCGGTCTACATCGTCAAGTTCTGGGAGGGCCTCAGCTCGTTCGGCGGCTTCATCGGCGCCGCGGTCGGCATCGTTCTCTGGCGGTACCTCTACATCGTCAACGGGCGCCTGCGCGTGCGGCCGACGCCGCACCCGCTCCTCCCGTTCGCCGATCTCGTGCTCTCGTGCCTGCCCCTCGGCTGGATGTTCGGTCGCGCCGGCTGCGCCAGCGTGCACGATCATCCGGGCGCTCGCGCGTCGGCCGACACTCTCCTGGCGGTGGCCTGGCCGACCCACGACGGGGACGGCTACGTCACCAAGCTCGGGTTCGTCGAGCTGATCCACGGACACGCGCCCCGCTTCGACATGGGGCTCCTCGAGCTCTTCTTCACCATCATCCTCTGCACCTGCTTCGCCATCACGTGGCACAAGCGGCCCCGGATCGGCTCCTACGTCATCGCCACCGCGCTGTCGTACGCCCCGGTGCGCTTCGCGATGGATTTCCTCCGCAACCCCGCCACCGAGAACGGCGACACGCGCTACGCCGGCCTCACCCCGGCGCAGTACGGCTGCATCGCGCTCTTTCTCTTCGGGGTCTTCATGATCTTCTACGTGCGCAGCCTCCGTGCGCGGCACATCGATCTGGCCGCGTCGGTCCGGGCGCCACTGCCTCCCGAGCCCCAGGCGGCCGCGCCGGCCACGGCGGCGTAGCCTCGGCTACGGCGTTCGCAGCCCGGACGAGCCGGCGAGCCACACTTCGAGCGCCGACCGCACGTCGTCCGGGATCGGGCGAGCGCGCATCGCGTCGAGGTCCGTCACCGCGACCACGTGACGAAGCGTGGCGACGTGGTCGCCGTCGGAGGCACGCGTCAGATCGAAGCGCATCGCGATCGAGCTCTTGCCGATGCGCTCGACGGTGGCGGCGATGTGCACCTCTTCGCCGAAGCGGAGGGGGGCCGAGTAGTCGGCCTCGACGTGCACCGCGGGGAAGCCGAGGCGGCGGTGGACGACGAGGTTGACGTAGCCGCCCTCGGCGCCCGCGAGCATGGCCTCCATCGAGTCGTGACACCACGTGAAAAAGCGCGCGAAGTAGACGATCCCGGCCGCGTCGACCTCGTCGAAGCGAACGCGGTGAACGTGGACGTAGGGGGCCGTCACGACGCCAGGTCCTCGCCGAGCTCGAGGATCGTCTCGAGCGGCAACACGGCGCGGGCCTCGTAGGCCGGGTGGTCGACGGCGAGCTCGAGGTGCGTGACGGTGTCACTGCCCGTCGCCGCGCCGTGGAGGGCGGCGGCGAGGGTCGGCGGGAGCTTGAAGCGAAGGTAGTGGACGGCGGTGGTCCGCGCGTCGGTTCCCCCGCGATCGACCGAGCGGGCGCCGGTGCGCTGGCTGCCCGCGACGAGCCACACGTGCTTCTCGAGGCCCTTGGCGGCGACGAGGAAGGCCTCGCGCTCCTCCTTGTCCGGGATCTCCACCATCAGCGTGCACGAGAGCTCGCCGGGACCCGGGACGAGCTCGTTGTACGTGTCGAGCTCGTGCTGCACGGCCCCGGGGCGGGTGATGCGCTCGGTCCGCAGCATCTCCTGGATCTGCAGGAGAACGGTGTCCCGGTTCTCGAAGACCGCCGTGAGCTTGGGGCCGACCTGCACGCGGCGTCGCTTCTTCTGGGCGATGACGCGCGACCGGAACGGGTCCCGGATCTGCTCGTACTCCGCCAACCCCAGGATCTCGCCCCGCTCGATCGGCTTCATTCTGCCCCATCTCCTTCCCGGACCGCCCCTACTTCCCCGCCGAGTCTACTTCACGTCCGGCGCCAGGCCGTAGGCCTCCGCGAGCGCCTCCACCGGGTGGAGCGGCGATACGCCGGTCTCGGCGAGGATCCGCCGGCTCGACAGCGCGCAGTCGGTCACGACGCGGGCGCCCTCGACGCGATCGAGGCCCCGGACGAGCTTCTGCGCGTAACGCTTGCCCATCTCGTAGTGCTGCGTCTTCATGCCCCACGTCCCGTCGACCGCCGAGCACTGCTCGACGACCTCGACCTCCGTGTCCGGCAGGACGCCGAGGACGCGCGCCGCCGGGTAGCCGATCTTCTGGGCGCGGAGGTGACAGGCCGCGTGGTAGGCCACCTTGCCGACGCCCTGGGCGAAGATGCGCACCAGCGTCTTGTCCTTCCGCTGCTGCTCGAGGAGCTCCATCACGTCGATGGTCGCGGCCGCGACCCGGCGCGTGTCGTCGCCCGGAGCGAGCTCGCCCCATTCCTTGCGGATCATGTAGCCGCACGTCGGCTGCAGGCTCACGATGCGCCGGCCGAGCTCCACCTCGCGCACGAGGGAGGCGACGTTCGTGTGCACCTTCGCGCGCGCCGCGTCGACGTCGCCGCCGTCGATGTTGGGCATCCCGCAGCACGTCTGCTCGGGCCGTACGACGCTCCAGCCGTTCTTCTCGAGCACCCGCACCGCGCAGGCCGCGATGCGCGGGAAGTTGTAGTCCGCCAGACAGGTCGCGAAGAGCGCGACCGTGCCGCGCGTCCCGGCCTCGGGGAGCGGGTCGTGGCGCTTCAACCACCCCGCGAAGCTCGTCTCCCCGAACGGCGGAAGGGGGAAATGCTCCGAGATGCCCGCGACCGCGGACACGCCCTTTCGCACGAGGCGGTTCGCGTTGACGAAGTTCGCGACGCGCGCCATCGGTCCGGCGGTCATCCGCCCGAGGAGCTGAGGCTCACCGAGCACCCGGTCCTGGAGCGTGACGCCGTTGCGCTTCGCGCGCTGCGCCTTCTCGCGCGACAGGAGGCGTGGCACGTCGAGCTGCCACTCGTGCCCCTCGTCCTTCGTGTACGGGCACTTGACGTAGCAGAGCTTGCATTGCCAGCAGAGCTCCGTCGCGCTCTCGAACGCGGCGGCGTCGAGGAGCTCGGCCCCCGTGGCCCCGCGCGTCTCGACGTCCCGGTCGACGCGCGCGAAGAGGTCGGGGAACGTCCCGCAGTAGCCGACGCACATACGGCAGTTGTGGCAAATCTCGAACGACCGCCGCATCTCCGACTCGAGGTCGCGCGGGTCCCAGTACCGCTCGCTACCCGGGTCGACCGCCGGGGGCTGCTTGGGGACGAGGTCGATCTTGGACATGGCGGACAACGGAGCGGCGAAGCCGTCGCGGCACTGACGCCGGCTTCGCCGCCGTGGGTTTCAGGCCCTCAGCACGTCGAGCATCTTGGTGAAGCGCCCCGCGTGGCTCTTCTCGGCCTTGGCGAGCGTCTCGAACCACTCGGCGATGTCGTCGAAGCCCTCCTCGCGGGCGGTCTTCGCCATGCCGGGGTACATCGTCTCGTACTCGTAGGTCTCGCCGGCGACGGAGGCCTTGAGGTTCTTCTCCGTGTTGCCGATGGGCAGGCCCGTCGCCGGATCGCCGACCTGCTTCAGGTAGTCGAGGTGACCGTGCGCGTGGCCGGTCTCACCGTCGGCCGTCTCCTTGAAGTTGCCGGCGATCTCCGGGAAGCCCTCCACGTCGGCGACCTTCGCGAAGTAGAGGTAGCGGCGGTTCGCCTGCGACTCGCCGGCGAAGGCCTCCTTCAGGTTCGTGTGCGTCTTCGTGTCCTTGAGCGGCTTGGCCATGAGGGTTCTCCTTGCGTGAACTCGAGAGTGGCGGAAAAATCGCGTGACTACGACTGGGCCTTTGCGCACCCGGCGCACCGACCGCGATAGATGCGTTCGACGGCGCGGACGTCGAACCCGGGCGCCGCGCGCCGCAGCTTCTTCAAGGCGCCCGGCGTCGGGGACAGCGAGCCGGCCGCGATGTCGAGCACGGCGCCGCACCCGTCGCAGACCGCGTGGTGATGAGGACCCGTGTTCGGATCGAACCGCGCCGCGTCGCCGCGCTTTCCGGGGAGGCGGACGATCCCGGCCAGCCCGGCCCGCGCGAGCGCATCGAGCGTGTTGTAGACGGTCGCGAAGCTCATCGAGGGAAAGGCGGCGCGCAGCCGCTCGAAGAGATCCTGCGCGGTCGGGTGCGTGTCGTCCTCGGCGAAGAGGCGCACGATCGCGATCCGCTGGGGGGTCATCTTCAGCCCCGCGAGCTTGAGATCGCGCAGCATCGCTGCGGTTCGCTCGGTCTCGGCCCTCATCGCGGGGAGAAGCTAACGAGAACCATTCCAATGTGCAACTGGTTCCAATCCAGCGCCGCCCGGGCGTCAGTCCTTGCGCTTGCGCCCGCCGAGCACCGCCAGCTTGAAGTAGCTGAGCTGGCTCTGCGCCGCGTGTTTCGCGAGGTCCAGCTTGCTCGCTTCACGAGGGGTGGCCTGCCGTCCCATGAGCTCACCGCTCTCGTAGAGCTCCCGCGTCTTCGCGCGCTGGAGCTTGCCGCTCGACGTCTTCGGCAGCGCGCCGGGCGGCAGCGCCACGACGTCGTCGAGGGTCAGGCCCATGCCCTCTTGCACCGCCTTGCGGACGTCGCCGAGCAGGGCCGACGAGTGTCCCAGGCGCTCCGGGTCCTGGACCTCGAACGCCATCACGACGCGCTCGCGGTCGCGCTCCATCCCGCTCGGGTCGCGCGCCCCGAAGGCGACGACGTTGCCCTTGCGGACGCCCGCCACCTTGCTCGCCTCCCACTCCATGTCCTGCGGGTAGTAATTGCGGCCGTTGACGATGACGACCTCCTTGCTGCGCCCGCAGATGAAGACGTGGCCCTCGTGGAGGAAGCCGAGATCGCCGGTCCGGAGGAACGTGCCCGCGAACGTGTCGCGCGTGCGCTCGGCGTCCTCCCAGTAGCCGCGCATGACGCTCGGTCCGGCGATGCGCATCTCCCCGACGACGCCGTCGGCCAGGGGCTGCTCGCTCGTCGCGTCGTCGGGCGCGAAGACGCGCACCTGGTGGTCCGGGAACTCGTGGCCGCACGAGACGAGGCGAATCGCGTCGTCGTCCGTCTCCGGGACGACGCGGGCGATGCCCTTCTCCCAGAGCTCGGGGCCGTGGACGCTGAGCGTCTTCATCCCTTCGTGGAGCTCGCTGAACGAGATGGCCAGTGACGACTCCGCCATGCCGTACGAGGGGAGCAGCGCCGACTTCTTGAAGCCGATCCGCTCGAACGTGTTCGCGAAGGCCTCGAGCGTCTCGGGGCGGATGGGCTCCGCGCCGCAGCCGGCGACGCGCCACCGCGAGACGTCGAGCCCCTCGAGGTCCACCGGCTTGATGCGCTTCACGCACAGCGCGTAAGCGAAGTTCGGCGCGTAGGCGGTGCTGCCGCTGTAGCGCGTGAACGCCTGGAACCAGGTGATGGGGCGCTTGAGGAAGAGGAGCGCCGGGAGAAAGTGCACCGGCACGACGTTGTAGATGGGCGCCAGCACGAAGCCGATGAGCCCCATGTCGTGGTAGAGCGGCAGCCACGAGATGGCGATGTCCTCCGGCACCATCCGGAGGCCGTCCTCCATGATGCACTTGATGTTGGCGGCGAGGTTCCCGTGCGTGAGCGTCACGCCCTTCGGCCGCGACGTCGAGCCGCTCGTGAACTGGAGGAACGCGACGTCGTCGAGCGTGATTTTCTCGGCCTTCAGCGGCTCGGTCGATTCGCGGATGCCCTCGATGGCGACCACCTGCTCGAGGGCCGGGCACGCGCTCTGGACGGTCCCGAGGAGCCGCTTGATCTTCGCCGTCGTCACGAGGGCCCGCGCGCCGCTCTTCGCGACGATGTGGCGCGTGTTGTCGAGGTAGGCCTGCAGCGCGCCGAGCGCCATCGGCGGGTAGATCGGGACCGGGACGATGCCGGCGCGGATGGCGCCGAGGAAGCAGAGGACGAAATCGTCGTTGTTCGGCAGGATGAGCGCCACCCGGTCGCCCTTGCGGAGGCCCAGCGCCTGGAGGGCTCCGCCGAAGCGCGCGGTCATCCGCTCGACGGCGGTGTACGAGAACGACGCCTCGGACGCTCCGGCCGGATCGGTCCCCGGCGGCTGGTAGCCCGGCACGCCGGTGTCGGGAATGAACCGGTAGCCGCGGGTGGGCTCGGCCTTGGAGGCGTCTTCGATGGCCTGGCAGAGGGTACGAAAGGGCATGGCTGTCGCTATTCCGCCTCTTACCACGGAGAGGAATACCGTATCATCCCTCGCATGCCCCTCATCGAGACCGAGGAAGCCGCCCGCCGTCTCGCCCGCGCCATCGCCAGCGATCTGTCGCTCTACAACGAGGACAAGATCGTCAGCGGCATCCAGAACGACAACCTCTTCGAGGCCCTCGCCGAGGAGATCGAAGAGGGGCGGTCGCTCTTCAAGCGCCGCGTCTCGCCCGACCTCTACCCGCGCAACTTCTACGATCGCGCCCTCGTCGACATCCTCGTGAAGGCCAAGGGGCACATCAAGTCGAAGCTCTGGTGACGGAGCTGCTCGTCCCGCGCGAGGCCAGCGGCTCGCGCCTCGACCGGTTCCTCGCCGGCGCCCTCGACGTGTCGCGCTCGGAGATCCAGCGGTGGATCGAGGCGGGTCGCGTGACGGTCGACGGCGCGCGACGAGGCGCGTCGGGGCACGTGCGGGAAGGGGAGCGCGTCGCGTGCGATCCCATGACGCCGGCGACCACGACGGCGCGAGCCGAAGCGGGCGTCGAGTTCGAGGTGCTGCACGTGGACGACGACGTGGTCGTCGTGAACAAGCCGGCGGGTCTGGTGGTCCATCCGGCGCGCGGTCACTCCGGCGGGACGCTGGTGAACGGGCTCCTCGCGCTCGGCCTCTTCCGGCTCGAAGACGCGACCGACGAACGGCCCGGCATCGTCCACCGCCTCGACAAGGGCACGAGCGGCGTGATGGTCGTGGCCCGGACGCCGCAGGCCCGCGAGACGCTGAAGGCCCAGTTCCAGGCGCACTCGATCGAGCGCGCCTACCGAGCCCTCGTCGTCGGCGCGGCGACCGGGACGACTCACGACACGCTCCACGGTCGCCACCCGCGCGACCGGATGCGCTTCACGACCCGGGTCAAGACCGGCAAGCGCGCGGTGACCCACGTTCGCGTGCTCGACCGCCTCGCCGGGGCCACCCACGTCGAGTGCACGCTCGAGACCGGGCGAACGCACCAGATCCGCCTGCACCTCGCCGAGAGCGGCACCCCCGTGCTGGGCGATCCGCTGTACGGCAAGCCGGCGAAGGACCCACGCGTCCGCGCCATCGGCGACCGGCTGGGCCATCAGGCCCTGCACGCCCGCCTCCTCGGCTTCATCCACCCGACGACGGGACGTCTCCTGCGCTTCGAAGCGCATCTTCCGGCGGACTTCGCGGAGGCGCTGCGGGAGCTCCGGCGAGCAGGCCCGGATACCGCCGCTTGAGCAGCGAGAGCGACGTGAAGCCCACGAGGACCGCGAACCATAGCGTCGCGAACCGCACGAGGATCATCGACGCGGTCGCCGTCGTCGCCGCGACGTGGCCGAGCTCGTGGAGCTGTCCCTGCAACGTCGACTCCGTGACGCCCAGGCCGCCCGGGACGGGGACGAGCGCGCCCGCGAGGGTGCTCGTGGCGTAGAAGAACGTCGCCAGCCCGAAGCCGGTACCGGCGTCGAAGCCGCGAAGGATGACCCAGAGCGCGGTGCACTCGAGCGACCAGGCGCCGATCGAGAGCAGCGTCGGCACGACGAGGTTCGCGGGCTTCACCATCGTGGCGAGGCTGGCGTACGACTCGTGGAGCTTCGGCCCGATACGGCGGAAGGGACCGGGCAGGCGCTCGACGACGCCGATGATCCAGAGCGAGAGCTCCCGGTGCGACACGACGACGAGCAGCACGAGGACCGCCGCCGCGCCGAGGCCCGCCCAGACGAGGCCCCCCGAGAACCCGAGAGAGCCGAGCACGATGAGGACGACGACGCCGATGACGTCGGTGACCCGCTCGGCGACCACGATGGGCGCGCTGCGGGCGACCGGGACGCCGTGGGTCTCGAAGAGGACGAGCGACTTGAACACCTCGCCCACCTTGCCGGGGGTGACGGTCAGCACGAAGCCGCTGAGGAACGTCAGCAAGCTGTCGACGCGTCCGACGCCGCGGATCTCGAGGCGGGCGAGGTAGAACTCCCACTTGAGCCACCGGACGAGGTAGTTCCCGAAGGCCAGCGCGCAGGCGGCCCCGAAGGCCCACCAGTGAAAGCGCGCGAGCTCGTCGCCCATCTTGCCGAGGCCGCTGTACGCGGCGTAGCCGCCGTAGACGGCGACCCCGAGGAGCATCGCGAAGAGGACGCGCCGGAGCGCGCTGGACCCGCGCTGGGGGGCGGCTTCGCTCATCGGGGGTTCCGGCGAGTGCGGAGCGCGACCGCGAGCCAGGCGAGAGCACCGACGATGACCGCCGCCATCGTGGCGTAGAACGCCCAGGGAGGGGCTTCCCATCGACCCCGGGCGAGCCCCGGATCGGGCCGCTGGATGCTCTCGGCGGGCGCGGGGCTGGGGTCCGGCACGGGCGGGTCTCTAGCAGACTTTGACAGGCTGCGCCGCGCGTGCGAGACCCGCTCACCGCGTCATGTCTGCCGTCGAGGTCCGCGAGCCTGCATCGAACGACGTCGACCTCCTCGAGAAGGCCAAGGAGTCGAGCCGCAAGCTCCGGAGCGCGATCGCCGTCCGTGTCGTGGGGCAGGACGAGGTGATCGAGCTGATGCTCGTGGCGCTGCTCGCGCGCGGCCACGCGCTGCTCGTGGGCGTGCCCGGTCTGGCGAAGACGCTCCTCGTGGCTTCCCTGGCCGAGGCGCTCGACCTCTCCTTCGGTCGGGTCCAGTTCACGCCGGACCTCTTGCCGGCCGACATCACGGGGACCGACGTCCTCCAGGACGACGCCGGGGGGCGCGTCGTGCGCTTCCTCGCGGGCCCCATCTTTCACAACCTGGTGCTGGCGGACGAGATCAACCGCACGCCGCCGAAGACGCAGGCCGCGCTCCTCCAGGCGATGCAGGAGCGTCGCGTGACGGTGGGCATGAACACGCACGCGCTGCCCGATCCGTTCCAGGTCTTCGCGACGCGGAACCCGATCGAGCAGGAGGGCACCTACCCGCTCCCGGAGGCGCAGCTCGATCGGTTCCTGCTCGAGGTGCACGTCGAGTACCCGAGCGCCCTCGAGGAGCGCGAGATCGCGCGCCGGACGACCGCGGTCCAGACGGGCACGGTGCCGCGGGTGCTGACGAGCGACGAGGTGCGGGCCCTCCAGGCGCTCGTCCCGCGAATGCCGGTCACCGACGCGGCCATCGAGCTGGCGGTCGCGCTCGGGCGCGCGACGCGCCCCACCGAGCCGCACGCGCCGCGCGAGGTGAAAGAGCTCGTCCGCTTCGGCGCCGGGCCGCGCGGCTCGCAGGCGCTCGTCATCGCGGCAAAAGCTCGTGCCGCCCTGCACGGAGAAGCCGCCGCCGACGTGGACGACATCCGGGCCCTCGTGAAGCCCGTCCTCCGCCACCGCCTCGTGCTCAGCTACCGCGCCGAGGCCGAGGGCGTGCGGGACGTGGACGTCCTCGAGCGCGTCGTCGCCGCGGTGAGCTGAGCCCTCCCGGAGGGAGGGCTATGGAACCCCGAGCGTCAGCGAGGGGTTCGCCTCACCCTCCACCAGTCTTGCCAAGGCAATCATAGGCGCCCTCCCTGAGGCCCCTCCGCGCACTCGCCGCCGTGCATGCTCACCTGGTCGGCGATCCACCGGTTCGAGGCGCGGTTGAGGAGGTCGACCCGGGCGAGGACCTCGTTCCGGCCGGGGTACGAGCCCGAGCCGACGGCGACGATGACGTGCGGGTTCGCGCCGGGCTGCTCCACCGGGCCACCCGAGTCGCCGCGCGCGATGACGGCGTCGGCGTCGTAGTCGAACGGGAAGCCCGCGGCCGCTCCGTCGGTCACGTGCACGGGCTCGCCGACGAAGAGGCTCGTGGTCGACGGCAGACCCGCATGCAGGCGGCCGACGTGGACGACCTCGGCGTCGTCGCGGAGAGGCTCGGTCGCGAGCCGCGGGCAACGCCCCGGGGGGAGACGGACCGGACGGGCCAGGAACACGAGGCCGATGTCGTGCCGACCCGGGTCCACCGTGCCGTTCGTGGTCTCCCAGTCGTAGGTGGCCGCGCCCGTGGCCTCGACGCGCTGGTGGCCCGCGTAGGGCAGGGTCACCGTCCACGCGTCGGGCGAGAAGCCGACCTGGCCCTTCACGCAGTGCCCCGCGGTGAGGACGACCGACGGGGCGATGAGCGCGCCGGAGCAGTAGGCGCCCAGCTGGCCGCCCCGGAGCACGTCGACGAGCGCCGCCTCGGGGTAGGCGGTGGCTCGCCCTGATTCGACGTGCTGCACGCAGCCGGCGGGCGTCAGCAGACCGGCGAGGAGGAGGGTCGAAGCGAGGGCGGCGGGTCGCACGAGCCCCTCGGTGTACCAGGCGGTGTCCTCGCGGCCAGCCGCAAAAATGCCGTACAATTACAGCTGCCCATGGCCGAGCGTCGCGCGCGCGAGGCGGAGGAATCCGTCGACAAGGCCGCCCCGCGCGCTTCGGCGAACGGTGAGGGATCCTCGCCGGCACCGCCGGTCGCGCCGTCGATCCCTGCGCCTCCCGCCGCCGGGCCCTGGCGCAGCTACAAGGAGGTCGTCGCGACGCTCGCGGGGCGGATCGTCGAGGCGCAGCGACCGATCCGCGTGCTGCAGGCGCTGCGATGGGACGACGAGGTGGAGCATCACTTTCTCCGCTCGCGGCCCCGCGAGCTTCCGAAGATCGACGCGGCCTTCTACGAGAAGCTGGAGCTCGGCTTTCACCCGAAGGAAAAGGAGCGCGAATTCGAGCAGATCGCGCGCGACATCGACCGCGATCTCGGCGAGGCCGATGCGGTCGGGCACATCATGATGACGACCGCGCTCGAGTACCGGGACGTCGTCCGCATGCTGTCCGCGCGCGGCACGCCGGCGTTCTACGCGTGGTCCCGGAAGCTCTACGGCAGCCCGAAGGACAAGTTCCCCGACGGGCGGTCGACGGTGCGGGACCTCGGCCGGCTGCTCTACGGGATCCTGACCAACGTGGACGAGTGGTC
>JBEKGQ010000100.1:0-13281 GCA_050012715.1 Polyangiaceae bacterium | reverse complement strand
ACCACCTGCGACGCGTACATCAGGAACACGTAGGACGCCCCCGACCCCACCACGACGTCCGTCGGGTAGTACATGGTCATCCCCGCGTAGATCCCCGCCTGGAACACGCCGAGCAGCCCGGGCGGGCCGGGGATCAGGATGGCGCACCCGAGCATCCCCATGAGGGCGCACGCCTCCCCGAACGACGGCCCGGTGCCGTCGGCATGCACGACGCCGCACCCCCAGGCGAGAAACCACATCCCGACCGCGTTGAAGCCCCAGTAGAGCGTCGTCTCGACGAGGAAGCCCCCCGCGTCGCGCCCCCGCCCGAAGACGTGGAGGCCGTCGGCGAACTTCTCGGCCATGCCGGCGAGCTTCTCGGCGAGGCGCATCGACACCTTGCCGATGATGGCCAGCGTCATCCGGTGGGCCCACGCCCGCGCGAAGTAGAAGACGGCGATCGTCGTGAAGGCGACCGTGAAGAGCCCCAGCATGGCGTAGCCGCTCATGCGGACGTGCTCGACCGTCACCGGGATGCCGACGACCGTGTCGGGCAGGGGATGCACCGTCGGGACGAAGACGAGGGCGAGGGCGAGGACGATGCTGAGGTAGAGGCCGTCGATGATTCGCTCCGCGACGACGCTGCTCGTGGCGGCGGTCATCGTGATGACCTTCTCGCCCGGGCGGCGCCGATCGGGGCGCGTGCGGATCATGTAGGGGCGGACGAACTCGCCGATGCGGAAGGGCATGAGCAGGATGGCGGCGAAGCCCACCCACGACGTCGCGAGAAGCCGCTTCTTCGGCACCTCGGCCACGCCCCGGAGGAGGAAGCGCCACCGGACGCTGCGGAAGTAGTTGAAGGCGAGGAGCGTCAGCCCGTAGAGGGGCACCGTCCACCACTTCACCTGCGCGAAGTCCTTCGCCTCGGGGACGATCTTCAGCCCGCCTTTGTGGAGGGCGGCCCAGATGCCCACCGTGATGAGCAACGACGCGACGAGCTTGCCTTTGTGGCGCTTCAAGAACTCCAAGCGGCTGACCCTGCCGGCTTCGTATAGCACGCACGGGGCCAGGTCCAGGGCCCGCCCGCGGCGGCGCCGGGCTCACAGACTCCAGTAGCGAATCCCGCGTTCCAGGCGGTCCGGCGCGAGGGCGCTCTTCACGTCGACCATGACACCCCCGTCGCGGATCATGCCGAGGAGGCGAGGCTGGCCCTGGTCGAGGTACCACCTGTGGCTGACCGCCAACACCATGGCGTCGAGGCGCGACATCTCCTCGATCGGGCAGAGCTTCAGCCCGTACTCGTGGACCGCCTCGGGGGCGCTGGCGAGAGGGTCGTGCACCATCGGCTCGATGCCGAACTGCCGGAGCTCCTTCACGATGTCCGGCACCCTGCTGTTCCGGAGGTCGCTGCAGTCCTCCTTGAACGTGAGCCCCAGGACCCCCACCCGCGCCCCCTTCACCGTGATGTCGGCGTCGATGAGCAGCTTCACGAGCTTCTGCGCGACGTGAGGGCCCATGCTGTTGTTGATGCGGCGCCCGGCCAGGATGACCTGCGGCTGGTAGCCGAGCTGCTGGGCCTTCATCGTCAGGTAGTACGGGTCGACCCCGATGCAGTGCCCGCCGACGAGGCCCGGCTTGAACCGGAGGAAGTTCCACTTCGTGCCCGCCGCGGCGAGGACGTCCGTCGTCCGGATGCCCATGCGGTCGAAGATGATCGCGAGCTCGTTCATCAGCGCGATGTTCAGATCGCGCTGCGTGTTCTCGATCACCTTCGCCGCCTCGGCGACCTTGATGCTCTCGGCCCGGTGCACGCCGGCGGTCACGATCGCCGCGTACGCGGAGGCGACGCGCTCGAGCGTCGCCGCGTCCTCGCCGCTCACGACCTTCGTGATGCGCTCGAGCGTGTGCTCCTTGTCGCCCGGGTTGATGCGCTCCGGCGAGTAGCCGAGCTTGAAGTCGACCCCGCGACGCAGGCCGCTCACCCGCTCGAGGATCGGCCCGCATACGTCCTCCGTCACGCCGGGGTAGACGGTCGACTCGAAGACGACGACGGCCCCGGGGCCGAGGGCGCGCCCCACCGTCTCGCTCGCCCGCTCGACCGGCGAGAGATCCGGCACGTTGTTCTCGTCGACCGGGGTCGGGACGGCCACCACGAAGAACGTGCACCCTTTCAGGTCGGCGAGGTCGCACGTCATCGCCAGGGGGGCCGCCTTCAGCTCGTCGGCCGAGTGCTCGCCGTTCCGGTCGAAGCCGCGCTGGAGCTCGGCGACCTTCTCCCGGTGGATGTCGAAGCCGACCGTGCCGGGGAACTTGCGCGCGAAGGCCAGCGCGACGGGGAGACCGACGTAACCGAGACCGATGACCGCGATTCGTTCACTCATGGCTTCCTGGGGGATGGGGGCCGGCGAGGATTCCGCGCGGACCGTCGGACAGCAAGCGCCTTGCTTCTTCGGCGCCGACGAGGGACTCGAGCCGCTCGATGGCCTTCACGACGACCTCGACGTCGCGCGGCTTGTGCGCGTCCGAGCACGCCGCCTCGTACGCGTCGTCCTCGAGCAGCTTCTCGGCCGCCTTCTGGGGGGCGCGGCCGTACTTGCCGACGAGCGAGCACACGTCGAGGAGCAGGTGCGCGCCCGCGTCGAGCACCGGGTCGAGGCACGCGTCGTCCTTCCACACCGGGTCGTAGCGCTCCGGGTGGGCGAGCACCGGGACGAGCCCCGCGCGCCGGACGTCGTAGAAGCGATGCGCGACGCGCAGCGGGAAGGCGCCCTGGCCGAACTCGACGAGGACGCCGCGGCCGCCGGGGTAAGGGACCGCTTCGCCGCGAATGATGCGGCCGAAGACCACGTCGTCGAAGAAGTGCTCGCTGGCGAGGTGCACGGTCGGGAGGGACACCTCGGCCACCGACAGACTTGGTTGCATCGCGGCGAAGGCCCGTTCGAGGCCCGGGCGATCGTTGTCGAACATTCCCGGGCGCATGTGGGGCGTCGCCACGACGACGTCGAAGCCGGCCTGATGGAGCGCGTGCAGCATCGCGAGGCCCTCGTCGGGCGTCTTCGCGCCGTCGTCGATGGCGGCGATCCAGTGGCAGTGGAGGTCGACGAATCCGCGCACGCCCCCGTGGCGTAGCACGTCCGCGCGGCCTAGAAGGAGCGCATGCCGCGCTCGTTCGACGTGCTTCTGTGGGGGGCCACCGGTTTCACCGGGCAGCTCGTGGCCGAGTACCTGGCGCGTCAGTACGGCGTCGGGCGGGAGCTCCGCTGGGCGCTCGGCGGCCGCAGCCGCGAGAAGCTCGAGAAGGTGCGCGCGTCGCTCGAGGCGGTCGACCCGCGCGCTCGCGAGCTGCCGCTCGTCCTCGGGGACGGCGCGGACCGCGCCTCGCTCGACCGGATCGCGGTCGACGCGAGCGTCGTCTGCTCCACGGTCGGGCCGTACGCGCTCTACGGCCGCGAGCTCGTCGCCGCGTGCGTGGAAGCGGGCACCGACTACTGCGACCTGACCGGCGAGGCGCAGTTCGTCCGCGCCATGATCGACGCCCACCACGAGCGGGCCGCGGCGACCGGCGCCCGCATCGTGCACTGCTGCGGGTACGACTCGATCCCGTCGGACCTGGGGACGCTGATGCTCCAGGAGCGCGCGCGCACGAAGCACGGGGCGCGGTGCATCGAGGTGAAGCACTTCGCGGGCGAGGCCAAGGGCGGCATGAGCGGCGGCACGGCGGCGAGCATGGTCGCGATGGTCGACGAGGCGTCGCGCGACGCCGGCGTGCGCCGCCTCCTGAACGACCCGTACTCGCTCGACCCGGACCGCGGTGAGCGCGGGCCGGACGGCCACGACCAGCGCGGCGTCCGCTGGGACGCCGACCTCGGCATGTGGACGGGCCCCTTCCTCATGGCCGCGATCAACACGCGCGTCGTCCGGCGCACGAACGCGCTCCTCGACTACGCGTGGGGCCGCGACTTCCGCTACCGCGAGGCGATGAGCTTCGGGCGCGGCGCAAAGGGCTGGCTGCTCGCGGCGGGCGTCTCCGCGGGGACCGCGCTCGGCGTCGCGGCGGTCGCCGTGCCCCCGGTGCGCCGCATGGTGGCGAAGCGGGTGCTCCCCGCGGCGGGCGAAGGCCCGTCGAAGGCGGTGCGCGACGCCGGGTTCTTCGTCTCGCGCTTCGTGGGGACGCTGCCGGACGGCGGCGGCAAGCTCCGCGGCACCGTGCGGGGCACGAGCGACCCCGGCTACGGCGAGACGGCGAAGATGCTCTCCGAGTCGGCGGTGTGCCTCGCGAAGGACGGCGACGCGGTCCCGAAGCGGGGCGGCGTCCTCACTCCGGGCTCGTGCATGGGAATGCGCCTCGTCGAGCGCCTCCGCGCCGCGGGGATGACGTTCGACGTGGAGAAGAGAGGGTGAGACAGGGAGAGGAGGAGAGAAGGAGGGTCTGAAAACCAATCTCCTTCTCTCCTTCCCTCCCTGTCGTCTTCTCTCCTAGAAGAGCCGTCATCTTCTCTCCTAGAAGAGCTCGCCGATGCGCTTGGCGAGGCTGCCTCCGCCGAAGAGCAGGCGGCTGCCGCGCTGGAGCCAGTGGAAGCTCTTGGCGGTGTACGGGTACCAGAAGGGGTCCCGCGGCGGGGGCGCGACGCGATCGAAGCTCAGGTGCTTGCGCGTGCACATCTCGCGGATGCCGTCGACGCCGTGCACGCGCCCGAAGCCGGACTGCTTGACCCCCCCGAAGGGCGTCTCGATCGCCGCGTAGTTCGAGAGCACGTCGTTCACGACGACGCTGCCCGCCTCGATGCGCTCGGCGAGGCGCCGGGCCCGCGCGCGGTCGCGGGTGAACACGTAGGCGTTGAGCCCCAGGTGCGAGTCGTTCGCCAGGGCCACCGCCTCGTCGTCGGAGGCGACGCGCATGATCGGCACCACCGGGCCGAAGATCTCCTCGCGCATCACGCTCATCGTCGGGTCGCAGTCGGCCAGCACCGTCGGCTCGAGGAACTGCCCCGGGCCGGGCACCGAGCGCCCTCCGCAGACGACCCGGGCCCCCCGCTTCAGGGCGTCGTCGATGTGCTTGCGCGCGACGTCGATCTGCTTCGGGAAGATGATCGCGCCGAGGTCCACGTAGTCCTGCGCCGGATCCCCCTGGCGGAGCTCGCTCACCAGCGCGCGCACGCGCTCGACGAGCGGCGCGTAGACGCGCTCGTGGGCGTACACGCGCTCGACCGAGATGCACGCTTGCCCGCAGTTGGCGAAGCCGCCGAAGACCACCGCCCGCGCCGTCCGCTCGAGGTCGCAATCCTCGCACGCGATGAGCGGCGCCTTGCCGCCGAGCTCCATCGTGCACGGAACGAGGCGCTGCCCGCAGGCGGCCGCCACGCGCCGCCCGGTCTCGACCGCGCCGGTGAAGACGCAGTAGTCGATCCCGGCGTCGACGAGCGCGGCCCCGGTCGCCCCGTAGCCGACCACCACCGCGAAGAGATCCTCCGGCAGGCCGGTCGAGTCGTAGATCTTCTTCGCCTCGAGCATCACGAGCGGCGTCACCTCGCTCGGCTTCACGACGCATGCGTTGCCGGCGACCAGCGCCGAGAGGACGCTGCCCATCGGGATGATGAGCGGGAAGTTCCACGGCGACACGACGCCCACGACGCCGCGCGGCACGTGGTGCACCTCGCTCGCGCGGTGCTTCATGAGATGCAGCGGCACGCGCTCGACGGCCAGCGCCTCCGGCGCGTGCTTGCAGACCCACCCCGCGAGGTCGAGCAGCGTCGTCACCTCGTGCACCAGCGCCTCGTGCCGCGGCTTGCCGCACTCACGCGACACGACCTCGACGAGGTCCTCCGCCCGCTCCGCGAAGGCGTCGCGCAGCCGGAGCAGACGCGTCGCCCGCTCCTCGACCGGGAGCACGGCCCAGGCCGCCTGCGCCTTCCGCGCCCTCGCCACGACGCGCCGCACCTCCTCGTCGCTCGTCACGGGGAGCTCAGCCAGGAGCTCCCCGCTCGCCGGCGCGTACGTGCGCACGGTCTGCGTCGACGCTCGGAGCTCTTTGCCGTCGAATGCGAGCTGTCCCATGTCTCCTAGGTTACCTTGATTGCCGTGAAGCTCCTCGCGCCTCTCGCGCTCTCATTGCTCCTCGTCCCGGCCGCCTGCGCTCCCGGGGACGGCATGCGGTTCCAGGTCATGAACATGGAGCGCCCGTCGGACGACGGCAGCATGCCGCCGCCCCCCGACTACCAGCCGTGCTTCACCGGGGAGGCGCGCGGGTACGACACCGACGGCGACGGCAAGGTCGACAAGATCCGCGTCTCGGCCAACGGCAAGACGCGCTGCTACGGCGAGGACAGCAACCACGACGGCAAGATCGACACGTGGGACGTCATGGACGAAAACGGGAACCTCACGCGGCGCGCCCACGACGCCAATGGCGACGGCCGCGCCGACCAGCACTGGACCTTCGACCCCGCCCACCACGGCTGCGCGACCATCGCCCCCGACCTCGACGGCGATGGCAAGCCCGATCCCGGCAGCGCGCTCGACATCTGCAAGGCCCTGGCGGCCCCGCCGGCCCCCCCCGCCCCGCCGGCCAAGTAGGCGCTCGACCACATCCGATCACCTGCGCTCGTGTTCGTGAGACGCGGTCGAGTGGCGCGGAATCGTGGAGAAGGCGCGACCTGGGTGTAGAATTACCGCGGGATGGAGCCCCTGGCGCCCGAGGACCTGGTCGACGACTGGTCCGATCTATCGACGAGCTCCCTCGGCCCCGGCGCACGGCTGGGTCGGTACGAGCTGCTCCTGCCCATCGCGTACGGGGGCATGGCGCGGGTCTGGGCGGCGCGGCTCCATGGTCAGCGCGGCTTCTCCAAGCTCGTCGCCATCAAGACGATCCTCCCGCACCTGGCGCACACGTCCGAGTTCGAACGCATGTTCCTCGACGAGGCGCGCATCGCGGCCGGCGTCCACCACCCGAACGTCACCGAGATCTACGAGCTGGGCGAGGAGGGGCACGTCCTCTACCTCGCGATGGAGTGGGTCAACGGCGAGTCGCTCGTGCACGTCGTGCGCGGCCTCCACGGGCAGGGCGTGGCGCCCGTCGATCCGCGCGTCGCGGCGCGCATCGCCGCCGAGGCCTGCGCCGGGCTCCACGCGGCGCACGAGCTCAAGGACGACCTCGGCCGCCCGCTCAACGTCGTGCACCGCGACGTGAGCCCGCACAACATCCTGGTCTCGCTCGAGGGCGGGGTGAAGGTCACCGACTTCGGGGTGGCGAAGGCCCTCGGGCAATCGCACCAGGCGACGGTGGCCGGGCAGATCAAGGGCAAGGTCGCGTACATGGCGCCGGAGATCATCGGCTCCGCCGCCTTCGACCGGCGCAGCGACATCTGGGCCCTGGGCTGCATCCTCTACGAGGCGACCACCGGCACGCTGCCCTTCCGCGGCGGCAACGATCCGCAGGTCATGCAGGCGGTGCTCAAGGGCGCCTACGCGCCCGCGCCGTCGCTCGTCCGGGGGTTCCCGCTGGAGCTGGCGGCGATCATCGACTGCGCCCTGGCGAGCGATCCGCGACGGCGCTTCGCGACCGCCGAGCAGATGCGCGTCGCGCTCGAGGAGTGGCTCGTCAAGAGCGGCCCCCTCGTGACGCCGTCGCACCTCGGAGGCCTCGTCCGCGAGCGCCTCGCGGCACACCTCGACAAGCGACGCGACCACGTCCGCGCCGCGATGGCGTCGGCGCAGGCCCAGGAGACGCGGGGCGCCGGGAACGTACGCCCCGCCGCGGGCTCGGCGCCGCCCCCCGCCAACGCGCCGCTCCTGCCGACGCCGGCGGGGCAGTCGCACAGCGGCGTCGTCGCCACGTCGCCCGACGGGTTCCGCGCCCGCGCGCCGCTCCCGCCGATGGTGTCGCCGACGCCGCCGCCGGTCGCGGTGACGGCCCCGCCGCCCGTCGTGCAGACGCTGCCGATCGTGCACCCGCCCCCGCCGCGACGGACGTCGAACGCGCGGTACGCGATGGCGGCCGCCGGGGGCATCGCCTTCGCGGTCATCGTCGGTGGCATCGGCGTCGCGGTCTGGCTCGGGGTGCGCGCGCCGTCGACGCGCATCCCGCCGTCGTCGCTGGTGGCGACCGCGTCGGCGAAGCCCGCCCCGATCGTGCCGCCCCCGGTCGTGCCCGCGGCGAAGACGGCGGCGCCGGCGGCGAGCGCGCCGGTCGCGGTCAGCGCGCCGTCGGCCGCGCCGACGACGGTCAACGTCAACGATCTGCCCGAGGCCAAGCCGGCGTGGATGGAGCAGCCCGCCGCGGGGTTCCGCGGGCCTCCGACCGCGCCGTCCGCCAAGGGCCCGGCGCTCCCGGCCAATCCTTACTGAGACCTTCGGACCCGAGACCTTCTCCTGAGATATCCTGCCTTCGTGCGTGCTCTTCCGGTGTCCTCCGCGCTGGCCGGCTTCCTCCTGCTCGGCGCGGCGGTGGCGTGGGCGCCGTGCGCGGCGGCCCAGGACGACGGCGCGGGCGACGCGGCGAGCACGAGCGCGCGCGCCCGCTACAACGCGGGCACGAAGGCGTTCTCCGACCGGCGCTACGTCGAGGCCGCGCTCAACTTCGAGGCCGCGGCGGCCGACAAGCCGAGCCCGGTGGCGCTCTACACCGCGGCCCTCTCCTGGGAGCAAGCCAACGTGCCCGAACGCGCCGCCGACGACTACGCCCGCTCGCTCGCCGTGCCGGGGCTCCCGGCGGACAAGACCGGGCTCGCCCGCGACCGGCTCTCGTCGCTCGAGGGCGTCCTCGGCGCGCTCAGTGTGGTCGGCCCGGAGGGGACGCGCGTGCAGCTCGACGCGAACACCGAGCTCGCGGTGCCGGCGACCCTCCACGCCGCGGCCGGTGTCCACTCGCTCAGCGCGCGCTCCGCCGGTCACCCCATCGAACGGCGCCCGGTCGTGCTCGAGCGCGGGAAGGTCACGAAGCTCGATCTGGCGACCGAGCCGGCGCCCCCGCCGCAGGGCGGCGCGCACCGGGAGCCCCCCCCGCCGCCGCCCCCTCCGCCTCCGCCGCCGCCGCCGGTCGACTCGGGGCAGACGCGCCGGACCATCGGCTTCGTGGCGCTCGGCGTCGGCGGCACGATGCTCCTCTCGGGCGTCGTGCTCGGCAGCGAGGCCATCGGGGCGCGCGACACGTACCGCGGGGCGCCGACGCAGTTCGCCTACGATCACGCGTCCGAGCTCCAGATGTGGACCAACGTCGCGTTCATCGCGGGCTCGGTCATCGCGGCCGGCGGCATCGCGCTCGTCGTGTGGCCGTCGTCGAAGGCGAGCGCGGAGCCCGCCCCCAAGGCCGAGGGGGTGAGCCTCGTGCCGCTGCCGGGCGGGCTGTCGCTGCAGGGGGCGTTCTAGGTGCGCGCGCACACGAAGCGCCGGCTCGCGGGCCTGGCCCTCGCGTGCTCCGTCGGCGTCGCCGCGGCCGACGTGGGGTGCTCGCTGGGGCTCGACCACAGCCTCATCGGCGCCGACGCGGGCGACGACGTGAGCAGCCCGGTCGAGGCGGCGGTCGACGCGCCGGGCAAGCCCCCCGGCGACAGCAAGGCACCGCCCAGCGACGCGATGGTCACCGTCGACGCCGGCGCTTGCTCCACCGACACCGACTGCCAGAGCGAGGCGGCCCCCGCCGGGGCGTGCGTCACCGCCGCCACGTGCGACCCCACCTGGCACGTCTGCCTCCTCACGACGTGCTCGGTCGGCGCGTGCAAGGCCGCGGTCTGCAACACCGGCAACCAGACCTGCTCGGTGCCGACGACGTACGGCTTCGAGGCGACGCAGTTCTCGGTGCCGTTCGGCGTCGGCGGCGCGGGCGTTCGCTTCGCCATCGCGGCGGCGTGGCCCTTCGTCTTCCTGCTCACGACGAACGGCGTCGTCGTCTACAACGTCGTCGATCCGACCAACCCGGATCCGCCGGTCGTCGCGCTGAGCGGCGTCCCGTTCTTCCCCATCGCGGCGGTCGCCCTCGGGCGGCGGGTCTACTTCGTCAACGACACGCAGGGGCAGGGGCCGACGTACAAGCAGGCCATCGCCTGGGTCGACGTCCCGCAGGATCCGCTCGTCGCGAGCCTCCAGGCCCAGTCGGCGTTCGTCGACGTCGGCCAGAGCGGCGTCTCCACCGTCCTCACGAACGGCTCGAACGGCGCGTACGTCGTCTACGGCTCCGGCATGGCGGCTCCGACCGCGAACGTCGCCCCTCCGCTCGACGACTCGACGACGCTCGGCACCTTCCCGAACCCCGGCCTCACCGCGGGCGCGAGCATCATCGCGTCGACCGGGGCCCGGCTCCTCACGTACCGCTACGACCCGTCCGGCATGCTGCAGAACGTCGCGCTCGTCACCGGCCCGGGCACGAGCGCGGCGCAGGCGGGCACCGAGCAAGCCCTCACGGATTACGGCCCGATGGCCAACCAGGCCGCCTTCACCACCGGGACCGACGGGAGCCTGCTCTGGAACGGCGCGATCTTCGCGCTGAACGACGCGGGGGCCAGCGTGGGCGTCTCGAGCTCGCGCCTCACGTGGCTGCTCTCCTCGGGCACCGACGACAACTTCGCCACGAGCGCGAACGTCGACCTCGAGACGTACGCGCCGCCGACCTCGGCGTACGTCACCGCGCCGCCGATCTGGCTCGACGCCAACACCGCCCTCGGCCTGGCCGCCGCGAGCGCGGCGAGCGTCGACACGACCAGCGTGCAGATCGTCACGAAGTCGCCGCCGACCGTCGAGGCGGCGAGCCGGACCCTCGTGTCGGTCGCGCCCGGCTCGGTGGGCGGCACGTCGTCCGGCGGGTTCGGCTACGTCCTCGCGCAGGACGACCCGAAGAACCTGAGCTTCAGCGTCTACGTCTTCGCGCCCGCCTGCGCGAGCAGCGATCCGTGAGACCTCTCACCCCCATCGGATGAGCGACGTCTCGTACGGGTGGCTCATCGCGTCGTTGCGCGGGACGACCCGCGCCGCGACCGCGTGCGCGCCGCTCGACGCGGTCGGGATCTCGCCGAAGTACCGCCACGCGGCGTCGCCCGTCTTCTCCACCGCCGCCATCCGCACCAGCTTCCCGCGGGCTATCTCGTGCCCCCCGGCGGTGGGCCCGTGGTACAGCTCCACCGCGACGTCGTCGGGCGTCAGCGCGCCGAGGCGCACCGTCGCCACCACCTTCACCGGCTCGCCCACCGCGACCTCGTCGCGCGACTCGAGGCGCACGTCGTCGACCGAGACGCCCTGCCACGCCGCGCGCACGTGCTCCTTCCACGTCGTCAGCGCCTTGGCCTGCGCCAGGTCGTCCTGGGTCAGCCGGTGGGTCAGCTTGATCGCCGGCACGTAGAACTTCCCCGTGTACTGCCGCACCATGCGCGCGGTGTTGTACTGCGGGACGAGCTTCGCGATGGCGTTCTTCATGCGGCGGATCCACGCCCGCGGCAGCTGGCCCATCCCCTCGCGCGCGTAGAAGAGCGGCACCACCTCCCGCTCGAGGAGATCGTAGAGGAGCTCCGCCTCGCGCGCGTCGCCGCTCGCGTCCGAGTACTCCTCGCCGTGGCCGATGCCCCAGCCGATCTCCCAGCCGTGGTCGCGCCACGCCTCGGCGAACCACCCGTCGAGGACGCTCAGGCCCAGCGCGCCGTTGGCGGCCGCCTTCATGCCGCTCGTGCCGCTCGCCTCGAGCGGGCGGCGCGGCGTGTTGAGCCACACGTCGACCCCGCTCACCAGCGCGCGCGCGATGCGCATGTCGTAGTCCTCGACGAAGACGACACGCCCGCGCAGGCCCGCGTCCCGGCTCGCCAGGATGATCGAGCGAATGAGCTCCTTGCCCCCCTTGTCCTGGGGGTGCGCCTTGCCGGCGAAGACGAGCTGCACCGGCCGGTCCGCGTCGCCGAGGAGCTTCTTCACGCGCGCCAGATCCGTGAAGAGCAGCGCCGCGCGCTTGTAGGTCGCGAACCGCCGCGCGAACCCGATGGTGAGCGCGTGCGGATCGAGCACCTCGTCGGCCAGCTCCACCTCTTCGCGCCCGGCCCCGCGCCGCTCGGCCGCGCCGTGGAGCCACCGCCGCGCGTGCTGCACGAGGCGGCTCCGGCGGTGCTCGTGGACCTGCCACAGCTCGGCGTCGGGGATCTCGTAGGCGCGCTGCCAGAGCTCGCGGTCGTCGAGGTTCTCCGCCCAGCGGGGGCCGAGGTAGCGCGTGAAGAGGGCCCCCATCTCGGAGGCGACCCACGAGGGGGTGTGCACGCCGTTCGTGATGAAGTCGATCGGGATCTCGTGCTGGGGGAGATCCGGCCAGAGGCCCTGCCACATCTTGCGGGACACCTCGCCGTGCAGCTCGCTGACGCCGTTGTAGTGGTCGGCGGCGCGCATCGCGAGGACCGGCATCGAGAAGCTCGCCGACCCGTCGCGCGCGTCGACCCGCCCGAGCGACAGGAGCTCCGCGTCCGAGATGCCGAGGGCTCCGCGGTACGGCTCGAGGTAGCGCCGCACGAGCTCCGGCGCGAAGGCGTCGTTGCCGGCCGGGACCGGCGTGTGGGTCGTGAAGATGTTGCCCGCGCTGTTCGCCTCGGCGGCCACCGCGAACGACACGTGGCGCTCGCGCATGACCCGCCCGATGCGCTCGACGGCGAGGAACGCCGAGTGCCCCTCGTTCATGTGGCAGACCGTCGGCGACAGGCCCACCGCCTCGAGGGCGTGCGTGCCGCCGATGCCGAGCATGATCTCCTGGCGCACCCGGAACTCCTGGTCGCCGCCGTAGAGAGGGCCGGTGATGGAGCGGTCCGGGGGCGAGTTCTCCTCGACGTTCGCGTCGAGGAGAAGCAGCGGCACGCGGCCGACCTGCACCTTCCAGAGCTGGGCGAACACGATGCCGTGCGGGTACTGCACGCGGATGACGACGCGCTTGCCGGTGCCGTCGAGCACCGGGAGGACCGGCATGCGGTGCCAGTCGTTGATGGGGTAGCGCTCGACCTGCCAGCCGTCGGCGTTGAGGACCTGGCGGAAGTACCCCTCGGCGTAGGCGAGGCCCACGCCGACGAGGGGGAGGCCGAGATCGCTCGCGGTCTTCAGGTGGTCGCCGGCGAGGACGCCCAGGCCGCCCGAGTAGATGGGGAGGCACTCGTGGAGGCCGTACTCCATGGAGAAGTACGCGATGCGCGCGCCGGCCGCCTCGGGGTAGGTCTTCGAGAACCAGCCCTCGCGCTGCATGTAGCGCTGGAACGTCGTCCACGCGGCCTCCAGGTGGCTGACGAAGGCGTCGTCGGTGGCGAGCTCCTCGAGGCGGCCCTGGTCGACGCGGGCCAAGAGCTCGATCGGGTTGCC
>JBEKGQ010000099.1:0-13313 GCA_050012715.1 Polyangiaceae bacterium | reverse complement strand
CCGTCCCCTCCGTGCGTCAGGATCCGGATCTGCGTCTACATCTGGATCTGCCTCTGCCTCCGGATCCGAGCATCGCCAGCCACTCCGATCGCGTGCTGGCGAGGTTAGGCGGGTCCCGCGCCAGCGGCACGTCGGCGAAGCGAGGCCGTCATCCGTTCGGCCGATGGCTGTGGCGGCCACGATCCTTCACAAATGACCCATGCGCTTCTTTTCCTACGTCCCGGGAGCCCTGGCTCTTGGCACCGCCGGTGCCCTTGCCACGGCGGCGGCTCTCGGAGCATGTGGCGGTTCTTTGTCCACGGGCGCTTCGGACGCGGGTTCGGCGACGGACGCGCGGGCCGCCGACACCGAGGTGCCGGATGTCGGCGACCCGGCGTCGGGGCAGCCGGACGCCACGGTCGACTCCAGCCTGGACGCCCCGACGAAAGCCCCGGAGGCTTCGAGCGAAGCGGACGTTACCGACGCGGCGCCGCGGGCGGACGCTGGCGACGCCGAGCTCTGGGACGGAGGATGCGGCTCGAGCACCGTGACGTTCCAGCTCGACACGCCGCCGGGGAGCTTCTGGTGGCTCACCTCGACCGAGGATACGGATACGCCTCCGTACGGACCGTGGCTCACGCTGTTCGGCGCTGACGGCGGGCAGCTCTACACGTCCTTCACGGGGGACATGCTGATCGACTGCCGGACGTGCGCGGAAACGACCACCCCCATTCCGGTCGGGCTCACCTTCATGCCGGTCGACGGAGGGTCCGTCGTCTCGGCGAGCTGGAACGGCTATGCGCTGCTCGCAGAGACGTGCGGTCCCGGCGGCGTCGCCTGCCTGAACCCATTCTGTGCGAGCCCGGGAGCGTACGTCGCGGAGATGTGCGCGTGCGCGGGCGGCGCTTTCGTCGCGGGAGGGTGCCAGAGCTACACGTGCGTCAAGGTGCCGTTCGACTACTCCGGAGACACGACCGTCGTCGGCACGCTTCCGGTCGGTGACCAGTGATGCCGTGCGGATCAGGTCGCGGCGCGCTCGGACGGCTTTCGCCGGCGACGGACGACGACGCACGCGAGCGCCACCCATCCATAGGCGAACGATGCGCCGCCCGTTCCGCCCGCCGCCGCGGAGCATCCGCTCGAGCTGGACGGTGCGGCCGCGTCGCCGTTGCCGACTCCGGTCGAGGCATCTGGCGACGACGCGCCAGAGCTCCCCGACCCGCTCGACGCGCCGCCTCCGCTGCTGCTCCCCGACGAGCCACCTCCGGAGGAGCTTCCCGAGCCCGAGCCCGAGCCCGAGCCGCTGCCCGAGTCGCCGCCGGTCTTGCCGCCGCCGTCCGTCGCGGCTCCGCCGTCGACGCTCGGCCCCGTGCAGCACTCCTCGTCGGCGGGCCCCGGGCAATAGCCGGGAGTCGACACGTGGCCGGGCATCGCGGCGCAGGCGGTGGTGAGGATGCACTGACCGGTGCCGACCCCGGGCACGGTGCACGACGGAGCGCCGGAGCCGGCGTCCGTGGTCGATCCGCCGCCGTCCACCGTGTCGTTGCCATAGAGGCCGAGGACGCTCTCGGCGTACGCGATGCGAGTCGACTGATCGCAGGTGCCGCAGCCTTCGAAGTCATTCTGGAAGGCGATGGTCGCGTCGGTGACGTTCGTGCTCGCCTCGAGCGCGGCGAGCCCGTATCCGGAGAAGGTCGTCAGCTCGTACCAGATGAAGTCGAGCTGGAGCTGCAGCGAGTCGAGGCTCTGGCCCTGCTGGGTCGCGTACCAGGTGGCGTTGTCGTTCGCGTCGGTGTCCCAGCGTCCGCCGACCGACCACTGCGCGATGCCGCGCCCCGGGCCCCCGCTCTGCACCGCGGTCGGATCCACGCCCGACTCCTGATCGAGGTTGCCGACGATGCCCGCCGCCTGGAAATTCGCGAGGCCCTTGCCGAGGAAGTAGTCGAACGCGGCCTTGTCGTTGGCAAAGCCGACGGCGGAGGCTGTCTCCCCGGTGGGCTCGCCGGGCCCCGCGCCGCACCCCGCGACGGAGACGGTGAGGGCGAGAGCGGCGGCCACGAACGACCCGCGGGCGACGGCGGCGAGGGACATGACAGGCATGCTGCAGGGTGCAGGGCCGGGGCGGACCTCCGCGTCCTCTCCGAGACGGAGATTCGACGCGATCGGTGGGAGGTATTTGCCGCCGCGCCACCAACGTGCAGTCCGGCGGTCGCTGCGTCCGGATCCGACTCCGACTCCGACTCCGACTCCGACTCCGACGCCGACTCGGAATCCGACCCAGATCCGGAAGCGGACTCAGATGCCGATCCGGATCGCCCGGTTCTCCACCGCCGCAGGGTCCAGCGCGCAAACGGCCGGTCCGGCTATGCTCCCGACGTGCGCGCGCGGCTGACGCTTCTCGTCCTCAGTGGTTGTGCCGTCGCCGGCCCCGCGCCCTCGACGGCGCCCGTCTGCCCATCCGCCGTCACCGCCGCGTCGCCCGCTCCGCTCTCCCCGGTCGCTGCCCCTCCTCCGTGCGCCGCGGAGTCCTTCGGGCTCGCTCCCGGCGCGGACGCCCTCGCCCGCGACGCCATCGCGAAGAGACGCGGTACCGTCGGCGTGGCCGCGAGGCGGATGGTCGCGTCCTCCAGTCGCCTCTCGACGGAGGCGGGCCTGCGCGTGCTGCGCGCGGGTGGGAGCGCCGCCGACGCCTTCGTCGCCGCGGCGCTCGCGGACGACGTCGTCCTGCCCGGCGTCACGTCGACGGCCGGGCTCGCGGGCGCGCTCGTCTACGTCGCCAGGACGGGCGCGGTGACGTACGTGCACGGCGGTCTCGCCGACCCGGTCGATCCCGCGCGCCGCTACCGCCACGGCGACGTCGAATCCGGACGCCTCGTGCTGGTCCCCGGTGCACCGGCCGCCTACGCGGAGCTCGTGAGGCGATTCGGGCGCAAACCTCTCGCCGAGGACGTCGAGCCCGCCGCGACGCTCGCGAGCCAGGGCTTTCCGCTCGACGCTCTCTATGCGGGCGCGGTGCTCCGGAGCCGCGCGAAGCTCGAGTCGTCACCCTTCGGTCGCCGCACCTTCTTCCGCGATGGCCGTGTCCTGCACGAGGGAGAAACCGTCACGCTCGGCGAGACCGCAGCCACGCTCCGGTCCTTCGCGAAAGACTCCCGCTGGTTCTCTGGGGGCAGCTGGGTGCAGGACGCCGTCCGCACCGCGAACGAGCACGGAGGCCGGCTCGAGACTCGCGACTTCGCGGCCTACCTCCCGGAGATCGGCCCTGCCCTCCACGGACACTACGCCGGCTTCGACGTCTTCGCGGGCGGCTTCGGCGGCGCCACCCTCCTCGCGTCCCTCGAAGCGCTCGAGAGCCTTCGCGGCGGCCGGCCCGCTCACCCCTTCGCCACCTCCGCCGACGAGCTCGAGCTGCTCCTCCGTGTCGCGGGTGAATCACGGCAGGCCACGGAGGTCGCGGCGCTCGGGAAGCGAGGCCTCGTCACCGCGGGGCCGGATGTCGACGCGCTCGTGGCGCACGTCGCGGAGACCCTCGCGCAGCGCGTACGCGCCGCCGGCACGCCGGCCCAGCCCCTTCCGGCCGGCTCGCACTCGGCCGCGGTGGTCGTCGTCGACGACGACGGAAACATCGTCGTCGGCACTCACTCCATCGAGACGCTCAACTGGGGCGAGGGCCTCTTCGTCGGCGGGGTCCCCCTGTCGACCGCCGCGGAGGTCGCGTTCGACGATCCGGCAACGGCCGCGCTCCCCCAGCGCGCCGATCCCCTCTCGGACACCCTCGTCCTCGACCACGGCGTTCCGCGCGCCGCGCTCGCCGTCTATGGCACGGGGCTCTTCCCGGGTGACCTCCAGGTCCTCGACGCCCTTCTCGCGCGAGGCCTCGGCGCCGAAGAGGCCGTCCTCGAGCCACGCATCGGGTACGCCGAGGTGGACGTCGAGCACCGGACGCTGAACGCGTCACGTCGCTCGGTCGACCCACGGTTCGACGCGGACCTCCTCTGCATGCTCCGGCAGCGGGGCTTCGAGCTGCGTCGCTCGATGCCCGGCTATCCCGCCGGCTTCGTCGACACCGGATTTCCCACGCTCGTCACGGTGAAACCGGGACGCATCGAGGGCATGACGCCCGACGCGCCTTACATCGACGGGCTGGCGGCGGGCGACTGAGCGCGAGTAGTCGCTCCGCTATCCGACTCTGACTCCGGATCCGACTCCGACTCCGGATCTGAATCCGACTCCGGATCCGACTCCGACTCCGGCTCTGAATCCGACTCTGATTCCGATCCTGAGTCGGATCCGGATGCGGAGTCGGAGCATGACCGGCGCACCGGCGACGCCGAAGCCCGCGGATAGAGGGAGACGCGCAGGTGAGCGGGACCCTGTCGTTCACGACGCTGACGGAGGGCCGCCGAGCAACGCTACGGGCAGGCGGCGACAGAGCAGGTACAAATCGCGTCGTTCGAGTTCTCAGGCAGACTGCAGCCGCCATCCGGTTGGTCGCTGGGTGCGAGCGCGTTGGGTACGACGTAACCGGGGGGGGCAATGCTGCAATTCCCGCCCGCAATCGAGCTCGGGGGGATGGGACCCAGCGAGCAGGTGCCGTCCCAGGTGGGGCCGTCGAGGCCGTTCGGGTTCGGAGGGATGCTGCTCGGACTGCCGCACCCACTCGGCATGCCTGGGGAGGAGCAAGGGTACGTGCCGTAATAGTAATCTGCCACGAGCTGTCCCTTGTAGTCGAAACAGGTAGTCCACGAGGACGTGATGCCGTCCCCCACGTTGTTGCACGCTCCTTGCGATGTGGCGCAGCACAGGCTGCCGTTTCCGACGGGGCTCTTGAATGTGCACCAGCAGAGTGCGCCGCCGTCCGATCCCGTGAGCCCGTCGCATGCACTCTGCCCGGTGGCGAGCTGCTGGTTCTGACAGAAGGCCATCACCCCCCCGTCGATGTCGTCGGGGATCGGCGTTGCCTCCGTGCAGCCAGGGCAGCCGCCGTCGCCGCCACCTGGCCCTCCGTCGGAGCCGGAGCTACTGCCGGAGCCAGAACCGGAGCTGCTGGAGCTGGAGCCGCTGCTGGACCCACTGGAGCTGGATCCCGAGCCGCTGTCGGAGCCGGAGCTGCTTCCGCCACCGCCTCCCGACCCACCGCTGCACGCCATCACGGAGCTGAGCGCCGCGACGCCGCCCACTGCGAAAACGAAGACCAACCCGTGCCAGCTCCGCATGGTGCTCCCTCTCCGCAGACAAACCCTCGGCATGTCGGACTTGGGGGAAGCCCTGAGCACGAGCCATGCCGCAGCGGTTCCGCGCTTTTCGCCCCGAAACACGACGCCGCGGGCGTGGCGTCGCCGGAGGCGCCACCGGAGGCGCCACCGGAGGCGCCTCCGCGTTCGGGACCGTGCGAGCGGATGGCGGCGCGCAGTGAGGAAGGCATGACGCCCGACGCGCCTTACAGTCGCGCACACCGGGCGAGGTGCTTGGTCTCGGACGACCGCACCCGGATCTGCATCTGCGTCCGGATCCGAGTCCGGATCCGACTCCGACTCGGAATCCGATCCAGGAAGCGGACTCGGATGCCGATCCAGATCCGGAGGCAGATGCAGAGTCGGAAGCAGAGCCGGAGTCGGGGTCGGATCCAGAGAAGGGCGAAGGTCGCCCGGAGGGGTTACCCTTCGAGCCGTGACGACTGCCTCTACTGTCGCGTGGCGGCTCGGTTTCGCCGCGTTGGCCGCTCTCGCCGTCACGGAGTGCAGTGGCCCGCACTCCGTCGCCGCCACGGCGCTCGATGGCGACGCGGACGGCGGGTCGTCCGGCGCGCCGTGCGAGTGGGCGTGCCCGAGCGGCGATGACGGCGGGGTGTGCACCTGCGGGGGCAACACGGCGACCGCCTGCCCCGCGAGCGCCAGCGAGTCCGCGCCGTGTGACGGCGGCGATGGCTGCATGGGGTGCTACCAGGGCGCGGGCTTCTATTGCATGTGCTCCGCAGGCGAAGCAGGCGACGACGACGGGGGCCGTGCGTGGCAATGCGTCGGAACGGAGCGAGCGTGTACCGGCGGGACCTTCTGACTTCACGCGCACCGACCGGCGCGGTTTCGGCCGTGCCCTCGTGGGCTATCCTCGGCCGATGCCGCGAGAGCCTTCGCTCCGGTGGTACGCACGCGCCGTCCTGTTCGTGTCCGACCTCGAGCGATCGGTCGGGTTCTACGTCCATCAACTGGGGTTCGAGGAGCGGTGGCGCCACCAGGATGCGGGCAAGGTGCTCGTCGCGCAGGTGGATCGTCAGGGCTGCGAGCTGATCTTGTGCTCGCAGGAACCGGAGAAGACGGGACGCGGGCGCATGTTCCTCTCCCTCGACGTCGACGCGCTCCGAGGGGTCCGCGCCGAGCTCGAGGGACGAGGCGTCGCGGTGGAGGACGGGAGCTGGGGATACCCGCTCATGGTCGTGCGCGATCCCGACGGAAACGAGCTCTACTTCCCCTATCCGGCGGACGGCGCAGACGAGTAGACGGTCCGGGTCGGGAGTCCGGAAGCCGAGTCGGAGTCAGACGGCGGACTCGGATGCCGATCCCGATCCGGAGGAGTCCGACGCAGAGTCGGAGTCAGATGCGGAGGCAGCGGACGGGCTGCGCCGGTCTTGCTTGCCTGCCCTGTCGCGAAAGAACCGCGCCAGCGCCCCCGGAGGGCTCAGGTGGCAAAGGAGCGCCGGCACGGTTCTTTCGCTGGTGGGGGCATGCAAGCAAGACCGGCGCAGCCCTTTCACGTTCTCGAGCTCTCCATTCGGGCCATCGAGGTCCTTCGTCCCGTCGTCGAGCGGATCCGGCGGCACGATCGCGATCTCGGCGAGCAGCTCCGCACTGCCCTCAGCTCCGTCGCGCTCAACATCGCCGAGGGCAACTACAGCCAGGGCGGGCATCGGATCGCGCGGTTCTCCACCGCCGCCGGGTCCAACGGCGAGTCGCGGGCCGCGCTCCGGGTCGCCGTCGCCTGGGGCTACGTCGATGCGCGGGACGTCGAGGCGGGAGAGCGGCTCCTCGATGGCGTCGCGGCGATGCTTCACCGGCTCGGGGCGGGGCGGTGAGGGCAAGATGCGTGAGCCGATCGAAGCGCTTACCAAGCTCTACGCTCCGGCATTCTTCCTCCGCATCGGCCTCCGATACCGAGACCGCATCGACCGCGAGAAGCTGGGCTTGCAGAGCGTTCCGTGGCGCGAGTTGCTACGTCCCGAGGCTCTCGGGGAACTTGGCGACGACCGCATCGGGCCTCACGTCGCGCACATTCTGCGGGAGCTGCTCGTGCGGCTATCCGAGGACGCGGGGCACGTCCGAGTCGTCCACGGCTTGCAGCGCGACGGCGAACGGCTCACGTACATCATCGACAGCGACTTCTTCACCGACAAGCAGACCGACACGAAGGCGGTGGGCAATGCACTCGATGCGTTCAATCGACGAGCTGGTCACCTTTTTCGCTGGTACATCAGCACACGCCTCCACGACGCCATGGACCCCCGCGATCCGCCCGCCACCTGACACCATGTGGCGCGCGTTGACCCTGCGGTGGACGACGCCGACCGTTCGTCACGAGATCACCGTGCTGCCGGATCAAGGCACTGCGACGACGCCCAGCGAGATGACTGCGTTGGTCGCCCGTACCCTCTGCCACCTGCTTGTCGATCACCTCCCCTCTCGCGCATTCGTCGAGCTGCTGCCGACGCTCCTGGAGATGCGCGACTACTATGCCGTCGGCGGTAGACCGGCCTACCCACAGCTGCCGGCAGTGAGGCCCGCGAAAGTGCTCGGGAGATCGGTCCGCCCCGAGGTTGATCTCGGCGAGGAGTAGCGGTGCCCGGCGTCTACGCTGCGGCGGCTGCCGGCAATCGGCTGTACCAGGGAGAAATCCTCTCGGGCGTCATCGAGCGGCTAACCACGTGGATCGGACGGACCGACGCGGGCGACGACTTCGGCATCCAGGAGGTAGTGCATCCGTACCTCATCATCCTCGCCGATGAGGTCGACCACGAGCCGGCGGAGCTTGGCCGGATCCTGGATCTTGTTCTGTGACTTGCGAAAGATGAGCCCCAGCATCCCGCCTTCTTCGCCGAGCTTCTTCAGCGTCTCGCGGTAGTGCTCCTCGAGCTTCACGCCCTCCATCTTCGGGTTGGCGAGGTCGCTCCAGCGGTAGCCCTTGGGGATGGACTGCGGCTCGCCGGTCACCGCCGCGCGCTCGTCGGCCATCTTGAGGAAGAGGAGGAACGTGAGCTGCTCCAGGTAGTCCTGGTAGCTCAGGCCGTCGTCGCGCAGGACCTGGCAGTAGTTCCAGAGCTTCTTGACGATGCGGTCGCTCTGGTCGCTCATGCCGCCCGAAGCGGGAACCACTCCTCCTTCGGCAGGCGATCGAGGCCGAGCTTCGCGAGCACGGCGTTCAAGTCCCCGATGGTGACCGCGGAGGGAGCCGTGATCTCGATCCCCATCGGCACGTCCCTTGGACCGAAGTCGATCAGGAGCCCCCGTCCGGCCTCCACCGTGCGTTTCACCTTCGCTCTCCCCGCCCGGGGCAAGTAGAGGTACGCGGCGAGGGGCTTGCCCTTGTGGAACGTGACCTTCAGGTACCGCCCGGTCATGACGACTCCTTAGCATACGCGGTGATCACGAGGATGCGACGGCGCTCGCGATCGGGCTCGACGACGACGACCCACGGGCGTCGGCGGTGCCGGACGTCCACCACGAAGCGGCCATCGACCGCGCTCGGTGAGACGGAGCGAGCCCGCTCGAGCATCGCGCGCAGGTCCACCTCCGTGAAGTCGCGGTCGGACATGCGTTCCTCGAGGTGCGGCGTAAGCTCCAGCTTCCAGCTCCACCATGCGGGCCACGCCATCAGCCGGGATCCTCGTGGAGGCGCGCCTTGCGGCCACCGGTCTTCTTCGTGGGGGTAGCCGCCGCACGCTCGGCGCGGATGCGCTCGAGCAGCTTCTCGGCCGGCTCGTCGTTCGGGTCTTGGTCGACGAGCTTGGCCTCGCAGACGCCGACCGCCCGGCCATCGAGGAAGAGGAGGTAGTCGGCGTAACCGTGCCCCCGGTCGAGCTTGAACTCCCGGACCGCGACGGCCGGCACCGAGAGGTTCATGTCGTCGCGGTCCTGAACCGTCCAGCCCGAGCCTTCGAGCAGGCGGTCGATCTTCTCTCTGGCGCGCGCCTCCGGTGCGTTCTTGCTGCCGGCGGGAGCCATCAGCTCGGCCCTTGCCAGCAAACCCCGAGATCGCTCTCCAGTTGGTGGCTCACGAACCGGAAGCGTAACAGGGCGGGCACCGGTCGTGAGTGTTCCCAAAACGCGATGGGGTGCCCGCGCCGTCTCTTGACGGACCGCGGGCACCCCCTGTTCACCCGACGACTAAGAGTGCCCCACCCCCGTCGTCGGCGCAGCCCCATTCCCCGGCACTGGCGCTGCTCCCCCATTCACGGCCGCCGGAGCCGTCGCGCCCGGAGCCGCCGGTGCCCCCGCCCCTGCAGCCGCCGGAGCCGCCGTCCCCGACGCCCCCTGCGTCTGCCCCGCTGCCGCTGGCCCCTCCTGCAGCATCTCCGGCGCATTCTTCTTCAGCGTGTTCACCGCCTTGGCCGTCGCCTTCTTCTGCGGTGTGGTGAGCGCCCCGGCCTCCTTGGCCACCGGCTTCCGCGCGAAGAACGTGACGACCGGCGCCAGCGCGGTCGTCAGCTCGTTGTCCGTCAGCGCTCGCCGCTGGAGTAGCGCGTAGTACTGCTGGGCCATCGCGAGCGAGTCGCTCTGCGCCTTGAAGATCACGTCGCTGAGGTGCTTCGCGAACGTCGCGACGCGGTCGGACAGCGGCTGCAGCGCCTCCGCCTTGCCCAGCGTGGCCATCATGTCGGTCACGTTGAGCGCGGGCGATTCGAGCTGCTGCTGCTGGGCGAGGTTGCCGATCTGCGCGACGACCTTCTCTCCTCCCTTCCGGAACTTCAGCGCGTGGCGCTTCTGCGCCGGTGTGAGCGCCGGATCATTGCCGAGGCCGACCTCGACGGTGTCGAGCTGGCTGATGGTCTGCTGCACGAACAGCTCGAGCGCCGCGTTCGGATCGGTCGCCGGTGCCGCCGGCGGAGCAGTGGCCGGCGCCGCCGGCGGAGCCGCCGCCGGAGGCGTTGCGGCCGGAGCAGCCGCGGTGGGGGTGGACTTGGACGTAGCGGACTTGGTGTTTTTCTTGATGGTGGGCATTTGGATTGTTGGTCACTCGGATGGTCGAAACCGAGGGGGCCCGTACGCGGCGTCTCGCCGCGCCTCTCTGCCCTCTCATCCGGTACAAGCGCGATCCCCTCGAAATGCGCCCTGGCCTTTCGTCGATTTGTCCCACCTGGTGGGAGGGCGCCGGGATGGGGGCGTCTCGTGATGCAGTTCCCAGGACGTTTCGTCGCTCCGAAGGAACGTTGCGCCCCTTCGCAGGAGCGGGTCGTCGCGGCGGGCGAACGTTCGGTATCTCCGACCGAACGTTCCGTCGCCCGGGGTCCACGTTCCGCCCGCGCGACGGAACGTCTTGCCGCTCCGACGGAACGACTCGTTGCCCGGGATGAGCGTTCCGCGATCGCGACGGGACGTTCCGTCGCCGCACGCCCACGTTGCGTCCGGCCGACAGAACGTTCTGTTGCGCGGGTGAAACGCTTCATCGGACCAACGCAAGCATCCGTCGCGTCGACGCAGCGGTCACCCCGAGCGACGGAAGGTTCCGTCGGAGACGCGAGGCGCGCCTTGCGGCCTACCCCACCGACCGCGCGCGCGGCGGCGGCACCGGGACCTGCGCCCGGGGCGCCATCGGCGCGGGCTGATTTGCCGCCGTTGCCGACCCCGACGCGAGCACCACGAGCACCAGCAGCATGCTCGAGAGGCCGAGCTTGGCCAGGCGCGCCTTGAAGAGCACGCGGAGGCGATCCATCCGCGAGCGCGCCGCCCTCGCGGTGATCCCCAGCTCCTTCGCGATCTCCGGGTACGTCATCCCCGCCTGCACGCAGTCGAGGATCTCGTCCGCCCTCTCCGGCATCTCCCCGGCGTCGAGCTGCTTCTCGAGCTCCCGGAGCAGTCGTCGCGCGTCGATCGTCTCCCGCTCGCCGGGGGCCGGCTCGATCCCGATGCGGTCATCGGGGTCCTCGCACAGGCCCTCGCAGTACTTCCGGGCGGTCTTGGCCTTCTTCTTCTCGTCGAGGCGCCAGTTTCGCGTGATGGTCACGCACAGCGCGACCCACTCCTCGGTGCTGGCGGGCAGCGGCTTGCCGCGCAGGTACTCCAGCGTGCGGGTCTGCACCTCCGCGACGCCGTCTTCGAGGTCCTGCTTTCGCACGCCGAAGCTGCGCAGCGTGGTCTTGATGGGCCGAACGACGTCGGCGTGATGGATCATCGCGATGGTCATGGTCGTCGTGGTCGTCTTGGTGGTCATGGGCACACGTTTCCTGTCGTGGGGCCTTCGGGCCCCGAGGGTTCTCGGTTCCGGGTGGACGGGTGCCGCACGTCGCCGGAGCGGCGAGCGTCACCCGGGATGCGGGACGGCGACCGGGCTGGCTGCCCGGCGACTCGTCCCCTCTCTAGGTAGAGGTAGCGAGGCGGTGTTTTGGACGAAGAAAAAGGAAGCGAGAGGTCACTTTTCTGCGCCCCGCAATGATTTCGCGGAGCTAGCCGGGCGAGCGGTGGGGCCCGCCGGGCATCTCGTCCCTCTCATCCCCTAAGCCGTATGAGTCGTTTTTTCGGACACGAATTCGACATCGCCCGTGTCGATTGTTCGCAGGTCCTCGAAATGACTGGCTCAACGCCGCCCCTCACTGGGGCTCGACCGCCCCCAGGGTGCACGGGCTCCCTCGCGGCAACCCCCGCTGGTCCGTCGGCGGGCACCCGGTGCCCTTCCCGATGGCCGGGCTCCCGGCCGCCGGGAGCATCGTCTCGGTGACGCCGCCGTTATCCTGCAGCGCGCCGAGCAACGGGTCGGCGACGACGACGGCGCTCGTGCACGGCGAGCTCGGGTCGAGCGGGTTCTCCATGTTGACGCCCGCGCCGGTGTGCGTGTGATCGCACTGCGCCTCGCCGTCGACGTTGCCGTGGGTGTTGCCGGCGACGAGCGTGTTCTGGAGCGTGACGCCGGTGTCGCCGCCGGCCATGCCGTTGCCGGGGTTGTTCGCGACGGTGACGTTGAGGAGCGTGCCGGTGACGCCGCCCGCGAACCACACGCCGCCGCCGAGGTTGGCGGTGTTGCCGGCGATCGTGTCGTTCGTGAGCGCCGCGATGGCGTCGTGGCCGATCCAGATGCCGCCGCCGTAGTTCGCCGAGTTGTTCGAGATGGTGGTCGCGGTCATCGTGATGGTCGCGTACTCGAGGTAGAGGCCGCCCGCGTTGCCGCTGGTGGGGTCGACCGAGTTGCGGTCGAAGACGCTCCGGTCGATGTTCACCGGCTCGTCGTTGTACGCGACGCGGAAGACGGCGCCGCCGGCGGCGTTGGCGTGGTTCTGCGTGAACGAGTCGCCGCACATCGTCCACGGCACGTGCGCGCCGTCGTACGACATGGCGCCCCCGTCGCCGCCGTTGCCGGGGTTGCCGCCGGTGCCGGTCGCGCTGTTGCCGGCGAAGGTGCAGTTCGAGATGGTCACGGTCTCGTCCTGGGTCCCGACGGCACCGCCGTTCGAGCCGCTGTTGCCGGTGAAGACGCTCGACTCGACGATGAGCGTGCCGACGCCCTGGCCGTTGATGGCGCCGCCCGAGACGTCCTCGCCGGAGGACGCGCACTGGTTGTTCGTGAAGGTGCACCCGATGACGGTGAGCGAGCCGCCGTCCTCGAAGATGGCGGCGCCGCCCTCGGCGGTGGACGACGTGTTGGGCACGTCGCTCGTGAAGCCGTCGGTGAAGGCGAGGTTCTGCACGGTGAGGAGCGGCGTCGGGACGTTCCAGGCGCTCTTGATGTGGAGGATGCGCGTCGATTTGCCGCCGCTCAGGGTGACGAGCTTGCCGCCGTCGATCGTCGTGTCGCCGGTGACGGGCACCTCCGCGGTCACGGTGATGGTGACCGGCGACGAGCCGCAGTCGAACGCGACGACGCCCCCGGTCGCGACCGCGGCGTCGAGCGCCGCCTCGGTGCAGCTCGCCGCGGTGCCGTTGCCGACGACAGTCGTGGGCTTCGAGACGTCGACCGGCTGCGCCGCGGGCGTGCACGTGGTGGCGGGCGGAGGAGGCGCGGCGCCGTCGTAGCCGGTCTGGTCCCCGCCGTCCGCGCCGGAGGAAGAGGAGCCGGAGGAGGAAGAGGAAGACGAGGACGGCGCAGACGAGGAGTGGCCACCGCCGCAGGCCACCGCGACGACCAGGGGGGCGAGG
>JBEKGQ010000098.1:0-13418 GCA_050012715.1 Polyangiaceae bacterium | reverse complement strand
GTGCGCCATCATCAGGAACCCGATGGTGTCGACGCCGAGCTTGCGCGACAGGGCGATGTGCTGGCCCGAGACGTCCGCCTCGGTGCAGTGGGTGGCCACGCGGATGGTCCCCACCCCGCAATCGACCGCCATACGAAGGTGGTCCACCGTGCCGATACCCGGGAGGAGCAGCGCGGACACGCGCGCCCGCTTCAGCCGGGGCACGACCGCCCGCAGGTATTCCTCGTCCGAGCACAAGGGGAAGCCATAGTTGATCGACGCGCCGCCCAGGCCGTCGCCGTGGGTCACCTCGATGAGCGGCACCCCGGCCTCGTCGAGGCCCGTCGCGACGGCGACCATCTGGTCCAGCGTGATGCGGTGGCGCTTCGGGTGCATTCCGTCGCGCAGCGTCATGTCGTGCAGGGTGACGCGCTTGCCGCGGAGCTTCGATTGCGTGCTCATGACGCCATCCTTTCCGCGAAGAGCTCGGCCGTCCGCACGGCCGCCGCGGTCATGATGTCGAGGTTGCCGGCGTACTTCGGCAGGTAGTCGCCGAGGCCCTGGATCTCCACGTAGATGCTGACGCGCCGGCCGTCGAAGACCGGGCCGTTCTTCAGCGAGTAGCCGGGCACGTAGCGCTGAACGTCACGGATCATCGCGTGGACCGACTTCGTGATGCCGTCCTGGTCTGGCTCGCCGTCGGTGAGGCAGTGGATGGTGTCGCGCATCATGAGGGGGGGCTCGGCGGGGTTGATGATGATGATGGCCTTGCCGCGCCGCGCACCGCCCACGCGCTCCACGGCGCCCGCCGTCGTGCGCGTGAACTCGTCGATGTTCTGCCGCGTGCCGGGCCCGACCGACTTCGATGCCACCGTGGCGACGATCTCCGCGTACTCGACCGGCTGGACCCGGCTGACCGCGGCCACCATCGGGATGGTCGCCTGCCCCCCGCAGCTCACCATGCTCACGTTGCCGACGTCCTTCCCGAGGTCCTTCAGGTTCACCGGCGGGATGCAGTAGGGCCCGAGCGCGGCCGGCGTGAGGTCGATCATGAAGACGCCCCGCTCCTGGAGCTTGCGCGCGTTCTCGGGATGGGCGTAGGCGCTCGTCGCGTCGAAGGCGATACGCACGCCGTCACCCGCCACGTGGGGCACCAGGCCATCGACCCCACGCGCGGTCGTCTTCAGGCCCATGCCGGCCGCGCGCTTCAGACCGTCGGAGGCCTCGTCGATTCCCACCATCCACACCGGCTCGATCCACTCGCTGCGCTTCGCCTTGTAGACGAGGTCCGTCCCGATGTTGCCCGAGCCGATGATGGCCGCCTTGATCTTCTTCAATCGAGCCTCCACGTCATCCGAACGACACGCTCGCCCGGCCGATGCCTTCGAGCTCGAGCTCCATCCGATCCCCGGCCCTCACCGGCTCGAGGGGCACCAGGGAGCCGGAGAGGATCACCTCCCCCGCCTCGAGCGCGATCCCGAAGCGCGACAGCGTGTTGGCCAGCCACGCCACGCAGTAGACAGGGGAGCCCAGCGCGGCTGCTCCCACGCCCTCGCTCAGAGGCGCGCCGTTCTTCGACACGCGGATACGGCAAGCCCCGAGGTCCACCGCGCGCGGGTCCACTTCTTCGGGCCCGAGGACGAACACCCCGGAGGACGCGTTGTCCGCCACCGTGTCCTCGATGCGGATCTTCCAGTCGCGGATGCGCGAGTCGACAATCTCGAAGCACGGCCGCACGCAGCGGGTCGCGGCGAGCACGTCGTCCTCCGTCACGCCCGGGCCCGCGAGGCCCTTCGCGAGGACGAACGCGATCTCTCCTTCGGCGCGCGGCTGGATGAGCGTCTCGCCGATGGGCACGACCGCGCCGCTCGCGAAGAGCATCGCGTCGGTCAAGAAGCCGAAGTCCGGCTGGTGCACGTCGAGCATCTTCTGCACGACCTCGCTCGTGACGCCGATCTTCTTGCCGACCACGCGCTCCCCGTCGGCGCGGCGACGCGCCAGCATCCGTCGCGAGATGCCGTAGGCGTCGTCGATGGTGATCCCCGGGACGCGGCCGACGAGCGGCGGCACCATGTGCCGGCCACGGAGGGCGGCGTAGAGCTCGTCGCCGAGGCGGTCCGTGTCGGTGCGGAGCACTCAGCGCTCCAACAGAAAGCGCGTGCACGCGTCGTTGAAGAGCGCGCGCTTCTCGACCATCACCCAGTGCCCGCACTCGGAGAGGAGGACGACGCGCGTGTCCTTGCAGCTCGTCGCGATGGTGATGGCGCCGCTCATCGGGCAGAACTTGTCGTTCACGCCCCACAGCGCGAAGACGGGGCACCGGAGGCCCGCGATCTCCGGCGCGAGGTTGGGCACCTGCATGCTCGTCAGCACGCGCTTCGGCTGGAGCTCCGCGATCGACACCCGCTCGTCGAGGAGCTCGTCGGTCACGAGGGACGTGTCGTAGAGCTGCTTCTCGAAGACGCGTCGCATCGAGTCGCGCGTGATGCCGGCCGGATCGGTGAAGGCCTTCATCATCGACCGGATGCCCTCCATCTTCATGTACACCTCGCGCTCCTCGAGGCCGCCGGGGGCCATGAGCACGAGCTTGCTCACGAGCTCGGGGCGACGGAGCGCGAGGCGGATCGACATGGCCCCGCCGTGGGAGTTGCCCACGACGGCGCACTTCTCGACCCCGACTGCGGCGAGGAAGCGCTCGACCGCGCCCTCGAGGAAGTCGAGCGTGTAGTCCACGCCGTCTGGCTTGCTCGAGTACCCGTAGCCGAGCGTGTCGGGGACGAGGACGCGGAAGCCCGCCTCGGCGAACACCGGGTAATTGTGGCGAAAGTTGCTCCACCCGCTCGCGCCGGGACCGCTGCCGTGGAGGAAGAGCACCACCGGGCCCGCTCCGGCCTCGTGGTAGTGCACCCGCAGCCCGTCACCGATCTCGGCGAACTTCCCCTCGGGAACCGGTCGTGTGCTCATTGTTCTTCTCCGTCGTGCCGGGTGCCTCTGGCCGGCGCTCTCGTGGGGGCGCGAGCTGCTCGGGCGCCTGGTGGCCCCACTCGCTGATGTGGTCGTAGGTCGTCGGCTTCCAGGTCGCGTCGTCGACCGTGCGGCCGCCCCACCCGTACTCGAAGTGAAAGCCGGAGGGCGTCCTCGCGTAGAACGAGAACATGCGGTCGTTGGGGTGACGCCCGAGGGTCTGCGTGATGCGCACGCCGCCGCGGAGCGCGCGGTCGAAGGCGAGGCCCACGTCGTCCATCGAGGCGACCTCGAGCATGAAGTGGTGCACGCGCTTCTTCTGCGGGCCGCCGATGGCCACCGAGTGGTGCCGCGGGCCGCCGTGGAAGAACGTGATGTCGACCGCGTAGCCGAAGATGTCGCACGCGATCCGGTCCGAGAGACGGAAGCCGAGGAGGTCGCGGTAGAAGGCCATGCTGCGCTCCTGGTCGGAGGCGCTGATGACGACGTGGCCGAGACCCTGCGAGCCGGTGACGAACGACGAGACGACCTGCTTCGAGACGAACGGCGTCGCCGCGCTCTCGGCGCCGTGGGCAATCTCCAAGGGGTGCCCCGAGGGATCGCGGAGCTTCACGAGGCGCGAGACGCCGCGACGGCGCGCCTCCTCGTCCGTCCCCTCGGTCACGTCGACCCCTGCTCCGCGGAGGTGAGCGGCCACCGCGTCGAGCGCGGGCGCGTCGTCCACTTCCCAGCCGAAGACGGCGACGTCGTCGGCTGGACCCTCGGTGAGGAAGAAGCGCTTCGCCCGCTCGTCGCACCTGAGGTCGAGCGTCCCCTCGCCCCGCGCGCCGAGCTGGAGTCCCAGCACGTCGATCGCGAACGGCTCCCAGGCGGCGAGGCTGCGCACCTCGAAGCCGAGGTATCCGAGGCGGATGTCGTGCGTCATCGTCGGCGCCCTAGATGAAGTAGTCGACCGTCTTCGCGCCGAGCATCACGCCGCCGAGGTTGCGGGCCGGCTTGTCGGGGTTGTTCGCGTAGTGGGCGCGCGCCGCGTGGACGTCGAGGAAGTACCGCAGCAGCGGGCTGCCGAGGAAGATGGCCCGGCCGCCGCTCGCGGTGAAGAGCAGGTCGACCGCCTCGGCGCACTTCACGACCGCCATGGCCGAGTCGTGCCGGAAGCGAACGCGCCGGTCGATGGCGATGTCCTTCCCGTCGCGGACGAGGTTCATCATCTCCTCGAAGTTGCGCTTCAAGACCGTCCGCGTCTCGTCGATGAGCTCCGCCGCGCGGGCGCACACCGTCTGCGTCGTCGGATCCTCGGCCACCTTCGCGCCGTCGCTCGCCGCCACGCGCTTCGCCGCGATGTCGAGGAACGCGTCGAGCGCGCCTTGGGCGGCACCAATGGCCGACGTCGACACGGAGCGGACGAAGATCTGCCCGAATGGGAGGCGATAGAGCGGCGACGTGTTCACCGCGTTGCCGGGGCTCTGCCGCTTGAAGCCGTCGATGAGCTTGTGCGTGCGGTGCTCGGGTACGAACGCGTTCTCGACGACGATGTCCTTGCTGCCCGTCCCCTTGAGGCCCGCGACGTGCCAGTTGTCGTCGATCGTGTAGTCGCTGCGCGGCAGGAGAAACGTGCGCATCTCGGGCGGCTTGCCCTCGGCTTCGGGCGGCACGAAGCCGCCGAGGAAGACCCACTGGCAGTGGTCGCTGCCGGACGAGAACGACCATCGCCCGCTGATGCGGTAGCCGCCCTCGGCGCGCGCGACCTTGCCCGTCGGCGCGTACGACGACGAGATGAGCGTGCCCGGGTCCTTCCCCCACACGTCCTCCTGCGCCTGCAGCGGGAAGAGCGCGAGCTGCCACGAATGCACCGCGACGACGCCGAGCACCCACGCGCTCGACGGACACGCCGACGCGACCGTCATCTGCACGTCGAAGAACGTCGACGGGTCGACCTCGAGCCCGCCCCAGCGCGTCGGCTGGAGCATGCGGAAGAAGCCCGCCTCGCGAAAGTCGGCGATCGTCTCGTCCGGAATGCGCCGCAGCTCGTCGGCCTTCGTCACCCGCGCCGCGAGCGTCGGTTTGAGCGTCTGCGCGCGGACGATGAGCCCCATCGCCTCGCCGCTGTGGTCCGCGTGCGTGTCACTGGGCATCGGCCCCTCCTTCCCGGTAAAACTGCCGATACCAGCGCCGAAGCTGCATGATCGGTCCGTCGCCATCGCAGAGCACCGGCTGCTCGCGATAGAGCTTGTTCTCCCAGACGCGGATGTCGTCCTCGAAACCCGCCTTCAGGTTTCGCATGTAGAGGTCGACGTATCCCTCGGTCTTCTTCTTGTTGTCGCCGACGATCTTCAGCATGACGCCCATGCGCAGATCGAGCTGCCCGTGGTCGATCGGCGTGTGCGCGACCAGCATGTAGTTCTGCAGGACGCCGTTCATGCGCATCAGGAGGTAGCCGGGGCCGTGGTATGTGGTCGTCGACTCGAAGTTGTCGACCCCGCCGCCCGGCAGGAGCGCGCGGCCCTTCACCCGCTGGGTCGCGGTGTGGCCCGAGACGTCGAAGCCGAAGTCGTCGATCTCGGTGCTGTGGACGCGCGGGAAGTGCGCGCGGTCGGCGAGGTTCTCGACGATCTCGCGCGGGTGCGTCTTGATGCGGTAGTGGCTCGTCACCCACGGGAGCCACGCCTCGGTGCCGTGCTCGGCGATGACCGGGATGTCGAAGGCGGGAGGGGCCCCCTCGGGATCGTGGTGCAGGAGGACGACGCCGTTGATCTCGCGCGCGGTCCACGCCCGCTGCCGCGCCTTGGCGGGGATCTTCTTCGCGTAGGGGATGGCGACGCACTCGCCCGTGCCGCAGTAGCGCCACGCGTGGAAGGGACACTCGATGGTGTTCTCGACGACCTTGCCCCCGGCGGCGAGGTCCGCCCCCATGTGCGCGCAGTACGCGTCGAGGACGCGCACCGCGCCGTCCTCCCCCCGGAACGCGACGAGCTTCTCGCCGAAGTAGTGCAGCGGCACGACGCCGAGCTTCGGTATGTCCTCCGAGAACGCGACGACGAACCACCCTCGCGGATACTGCGTCATCATCGTGTCGGTGCTGCTCATGACGGCGTCCCTCGGCGATGCGCGCGCGGCTAGGCGCGCTTCTCCGCGGTGAAGCGCACGGGGATGGACTTGTACCCGTTGATGAAGTTCGACCGCAGGCGGCGCACCGGGCCGGCCAGCGCGATGTCCGGCAGGCGCTTCATCAGCTCCTCGAACATGACGCGGATCTCGAGGCGCGCGAGGCTGTTGCCGAGGCAGAAGTGCTGCCCCACCCCGAAGGCGAGGTGCTCGTTCGGCGTGCGCCCGACGTCGAACTTGAAGGGCTCCGGGAACACGTCCTCGTCGCGGTTGGCCGACGTGTAATAGACGCAGACCTTGTCGTTCTCCTTGATGGGGGTGCCGCGGAGCTCCGTGTCGCGCGTCGCCGTGCGGCGGAAGTACATGACGGGGGTGACCCACCGGAGCATCTCCTCGACCGCGGAGGGGACGAGCGACGGATCGGCCACGAGGCGGGCGTACTCGCGCGGGTTCTCGATGAGGGCGAGCATCCCACCCGAGACGAGGTTCCGCGTCGTCTCGTTCCCGGCGACGGCGAGGAGGAGGAAGAACGCGTCGAACTCCATCTCGGTGAGGCCGACGCCGTCGACCTCGGCGTTCATGAGGACGCTGATGAGGTCCTCCCCCTTGCGACCGCGCGCGCCCTCGGCGAGCTCGTTCGCGTACATCCACATCTCCATCGCCGCCTGCCGCCCATCCTCGAGCGACGTCTGGAACTCGGGATCGTCGAACCCGATGAGGCGGTTGGACCAGTCGAAGAGCTTTCCGCGATCGTCCTGCGGGATGCCGAGGAGATCGGCGATGACCTGGAGCGGCAGCTCGGCGGCGACGTTGCGCACGAAGTCGCACTCGCCCTTGGCCGCGATGGCGTCGACGATGGCGCGCGTGGCCTCGCGGATGCGCGGCTCGAGGCGCGCGACCATGCGCGGCGTGAACCCCTGGCTGACGAGCCGCCGGAACTTGTTGTGCTGCGGCGGGTCCATGTTCAGCATGAGGAGCTGGATCGTGGACAGGTTCTCGGGCGGATAGTCCTGGATGTTGGTGCCGCCGCGGTGCGACGAGAAGCGGCCCGGGTCCTTCCCCACGGTGACGACGTCCTCGTACTTGGTGACGACCCAGAAGCCGGGTCCGTCCGGCTCGGCGTGGAAGTGCATCGGCGCCTCGGCCCGGAGCAATCGCAGGTCGTCGTGAGGAACGCCGCGGACGAAGACGTCCGGATCGTGAAGCTCTACATCCGCGAGCCGCATGCACAACAATAGAACGCGTTTCACTCGAAAGCGCAAGGCGCGCTTGCCCTCCGAATGAAACATGTTCTAATGCACGGCGTCGCGGCGCCGGAGGGCGAAACCATGGCGGGACCCCATCTCATCGTGAAGCGCGAGGGCCACGTGGCCACCGTCACCATGAACCGGCCCGAGGCGCGGAACGCCTTCGGTCCCGAGATGCTGGTGCGCATGGCCGACGCCTGGGCCGAGCTCGAGGCGGACCCCGAGGTGCGCGCCGTGGTGCTCACCGGAGCGGGCGGGCACTTCTGCGCCGGGAGCGACCTCAAGGCCATGGCGACGGGGTGGGACCAGGGCGAGTGGGCGGAACGGTTCAAGAAAGACAAGGACATCCACTGGCGGGCGCTCCTGCGACACGACCGCTTCAAGAAGCCTCTGGTCGCCGCGGTCGAGGGGACGGCGGTGGCGGGCGGGACCGAGATCCTTCAGGGGACGGACATCCGCATCGCGGGCGCGAGCGCGAAGCTCGGCGTGGCGGAGGCCAAGTGGGGCCTCTTCCCGCTCGGCGGCTCGACCGTACGGTTGCGCCGGCAGATCCCCTACACGGTGGCGATGGATCTGCTGCTCACCGGGCGGCACATCACAGCCGACGAGGCGCTGCGCATCGGCCTCATCGGCCGCGTGGTGCCCGACGGAACGGCGCTCGCCGAGGCGACGAAGGTCGCCGAGCAGATCGCCGCCAACGGCCCGCTCGCGGTGCAGGCCATCAAGCGCAGCGTGATGGAGACCGAGGGTCTGCCGGAGAAGGAGGCCCTGGCGAAGGAGCTGGAGATCGGGTGGCCGATCCTCGCGACCGAGGACGCAAAGGAAGGGCCGCGGGCCTTCATGGAAAAGCGGAAGCCGGAGTTCAAGGGGAAGTAACGCGCGAGCTACGAGCCACACGAGCCGTCTGAGCGCGTGGCTGCCCTGGGTCCGGCCGAGTCAGAGCTCGCCCCGGCGGAGTGCCTCGACGATGAAGTCGGCGCAGCGAGCCGTGAGCGCCAGCATCGTGAGCGTGGGGTTCTGGACGCCCTGCGACGGGAACGATGCGCCGTCGGCGACGAACAGGTTCTTCACGTCCCACGAGCGGCAGAACGGGTCGACGACCGAGGCCTTCGGATCCCGGCCCATGCGCGCCGTGCCCACCTCGTGGATGCTCGCGCCGACGGGCCTCAGCTCCGCCGGCTTCTCGATCTCGGCGTCGAGCGCCCGCATCATCTCGCGCCCGTGCTCGAGCATGTGCTCGACCATCTTCCGCTCGTTGTCGCCGTGCGCGCAGTCGATGCGAGCCACCGGAATACCCCAGCGGTCCTTGGCGGCGTGATCGAGGGTCACGTGGTTCTCGGCGCGAGGCAGCATCTCGCCGAAGAAGTACGCATGCACCGCGTCCCCGGACAGCGCGAGCTGGATGCCATAGCCGCGCGAGAACCCGCGCTCTTGCGAGGCGGGGCTGACGTTCGCGAGCTGCGGCAGATAGAGATGGGACCAGGCGTCGCTCGGCTTCCGCGGGGGGCGCCCACGACGACGCCCCTCCAGGCCCGAGAGATACACGTGATCCACGAGGTAGCGCCCCAGGACGCCCGACGAGTTGCCGAGGCCGCGACCGCCGTCGGGCGTCTCCGAGTTCAAGAGGATGCGGGTCGACTCGACGGCCGAGGCGCAGAGCACGACGACCTTCCCGCGGACCTCCTGCGCGCGGCCGGTGCGCCGGTCGACGAACGCGACGCCGGCCGCCCTGCCGGTCGCCTTGTCGATGACCACGTGGCTCACCACCGCGTTCGCGCGCAGCGTGAGCCGCCCGGTGTGGAGCGCGTGGGCGAGGGCCGGCGGCGGGTTCGTGGTGCGCCGACCGATGACGTGGCGCCCGGGCCAACGTCGTTCGATGGCCGCCTTCGTGTCGAGGTGCAGACTCGTGAATGGCTCGGCCGGGCCAGCGTAGATCGACGCCGGGAGGTGGGCGACACCGTCGTCGTTGCCGCGGATGCCCACCGCGCGCTCGACGCGCTCGTAGTGCGGCACGAGCTCGGTGTAGGCCATCGGCCAGTCCGCGCCGTGGCCATCCCGGCTCGCGGCGCGGAAATCGAAGTCCGAGTGCCGCATGAAATACAGGCCGTGGTTCCGGACGGCGAGGCGCCCGCCGAGCTGCCGCGCCCGGAACCACGCGAAGGGCTTACCCTCGGCGGTCGAATAGGGATTGTCCACGTCGTCGACGAACGCGTGCGGATGGCCGGCCCACGCATAGCACTGGGCCTGGGTGGCCTGCCGCTCGAGCGCGCGCGCGTCGCGCTCGGCGCGATAGCCCGCCTTGCTCCGTACGCGGTGGAGCGCGCGCATCGCCGTCTCTTCGAGCAAGCCGCGCCCCGCCTCGAGCACGAGGACGTCGAGCCCGGCCTCGGTGAGCTCTTTGGCCGCCCACCCACCGGTTGCGCCGGAGCCGACGACGACGACGTCGTACACCTTGCGCGGCGGCAGCCATGCTCGCGCCGCCAAGCGCGCGGCGACCCGCACTCCGAACGGCAACGTCACGTGGCCACCGGGGGTCGAAGTGGAGCTGGGATCGACCGGAACGGATACCCGGCGGTCTGCATCCAGGCGAGGGAGCGCCGCATCCCCTCGTCGAACGGCACGGGCGGCGCGTACCCCAGACGCTGCACCGCTTTGTCGATCGGGAGCTTCACCGAGCATCGCTGCAGGCGAGCCTTCATCGGATCGAGAAACGGACCCTGCGCGTCGACCGGAGAGGCGCCCGCCGGCCCGCGCCGGAAGAGCGACCACAGCACGCGCGCGGGAGGCGCCAGCGTGCGGCGGACGGGCGCGAGATGCTCCGAGCCGCGAGCCGCGTCGCGAACCCGATCGATCCAGCGCGTCGCGTGAAGCGGAGGGTCGACGCTCGGCACGGAAGACAGATGGTACCCGAGCGCCGACGCTACCGGGCCATAGACGTCCGCCCACGTCACGCGCTCGGCATCGCCGACCAGGAACGCCTCGTCGTCGACGCCCGGGGTGCGCGCGGCGAGCTCGATCGCGTGGACCAGATTGTCGACGTCGATGGAGTTGCAGACGCCGCGCCCCTGGTCGACGAGCGCGGCGCGGCCGACCAGGAGCGCGTCCGCGAACTCGGAGATCCATCGGGACCTCGGACCGAGCACGATCCCGGGCCTCAGCATCACGATCTCGACCGTGCCTCGCGCGCGGGCGCGACGGAGGGCGCGCTCGGCGCGGACCTTGGCGCTGTTGTAGGGGAACTCTTGCCAGAGACGGAGGGGGCTCTCTTCGTCGGTCGAGGGTGGAGGCGCCTGCCCGTGGACCGAAGCGGTGCTCAGGTGGACGATGCGCCGCACCCCGGCGGCTTCGCCGGCCGCGTACGCCGCTTCCATGGCGCGTCCTGCCGTCTCGTGGCCCGGGTAGACCGCGTGCACGACCACATCGCAGCCGCGGAACGCCGACGTCAGCGCCGCGACGTCGAGCGCGTCGGCCGCCCTCGCGTCGGGATCGCGCTCGAGCCCGCGGAGATCCCGTGCCACCGCGCGCACCGAAAGGGAGCGTGCGCGGAGCGCCGCGACCGTACGCGCCCCGATGAAGCCCCGCGCGCCGAGGACTGCGAACGCGACCCTCTCCACGCTGGCATGCTATCAGGCAAGCTCGGCCCAGGCAGCGCCCTTCGGAGGAGAAGCTCATCGCGATGGATCTCGAGCGTACGTACGACTGCGTCGTCGTGGGGAGCGGCGCGAGCGGGGGCACGCTCGCGTACGGCCTCGCGAAGCGAGGCGCGAAGGTGCTGCTCGTCGAGCGAGGGACCTTCGTGAAGCCCCCCGCCTCGCACGGTCACCCGCCGGACACGATCGGCTTTCCGCAGTCCGACTACGGACCGTCGCGCTCCCTGCCTTGCGTCGGCGGCCCCACCAAGTTCTACGGGGCGGCGCTGTACCGGCTCCGGGAAGTCGACTTCCAGGCGACGCGTCTGGAGACGGGGGAGTCGGCGGCGTGGCCGATCACCTATTCGGAGCTGGAGCCGTACTACTCCGCCGCCGAGCAGGTCTACGCCGTGCACGGCGCGAGCGATGGCGATCCGACCGAGCCGTTCCGGTCGGCTCCTTACCCTTACCCGCCGATTCCCCATCAGGGGATGGTCGAGGGGCTGGTCCGGCGCCTCCAGGACAACGGGGTGGCGGTGAGCGCGGTGCCCCGGGGTCTCGACTACCGGGAGGGGGGCAAGTGCGTCCTCTGCGCCACGTGCGACGCGTATTACTGCCGCCTCGACGCCAAGATGGACGCCGAGATCGCGTGCATCCGGCCGGCCGTCGCGACCGGGAACGTGACGCTGGCGACCGACACCGAGTGCCTTCGCGTGCTCTTCACCCCCGACGGCAAGCGCGCCACGGGCGTCTTGCTCCGGCGCGGCGCGGCCGAGTCGACCGTTCAGGCGGGTTGCGTCGCCGTGTGCGCGGGTCTGCTCGACACGCCCGCCCTGCTGAGACGATCACGGACCGCGTCGCATCCTGACGGGATTGGAAACGACTACGGGTGCCTCGGCGGGTACATGTGCGGCCACTCGGTCTCGATGATCATTCTGCTCCTGGACTGGAAGCCGCTCCCGCCGATGCACACGAAGACGTTCGCCATCAACTCCTACTACGGGCCGACGGAGGACTGGCCGTACCCGCAAGGCGTCATCCAGATGGTGGGACAGCTCCCCCTCTACGACCAGCCGGCGTACGTGCGCGCCGTCGGGGCGCGGAGCCTCATCGCGCATTGCATGACGGAGGAGCCGTCGCTGAAGAGCGTCGGCCTCGAGTTCATCGGGGACGAGGTGAGCCCGCGGGTGCGTCGCGCCGCGACGCCGAGGAAGTCGCTGAACCGCCTCGCGAAGCGGGGTCGCCGCATCTTTCGCGAGGCGGGCTGCCGGGTCGTCTTCACGCCCCGCCGGCGCGACGTCGGGTGGCACGGCGTGGGGACCGCCCGCATGGGCCACGACGTCCATTCGTCGGTGGTCGACGCTCGCTGCCGGGTTCACGGCTTCGAGAATCTCTACGTCGTCGACTCCGCGACGCTGCCCTCGCCGGGGGCCGTGAATACCGGTCTCACGCTGATGGCCATGGCGCTGCGGGCGGCCGACGACATCGCGGGGCGTGAGACGCGCTAGCGCGGGGGCCGGAAGACGAGACGCCGCACGCGTCGATAGGCCGTGGCGGCGCGCTCGGTCCACGTGATCGTGAAGGGGTATCCGAAAGAGGCGAAGCGTTTGCGTCGACTCCCGTAGACCTCGCGCACGCCGACGTCCGTCCGCCAGTAGACGTCACCGGCGCGAAAATGGGACACGCGCCCTCCGCGGCCGGCGTTCATCTCGTCCGAGGTCGGCGGGCCCAGCTCGCCCGCCGGTCCTCCGATGGCCAGGTAGTGATCGTAGATGGCGCCGTAGACCACGAAGGCCGTCCCGTCCTCCCGGGCGACGATGAGCCCCCGGCGGAAGAGCTGCATCACGCCGCCCCCGTGCTCCGCCGCGACGGCCACCTCGGGCCCGAGCGGATGCTCGAGGTGGGCCTGCGCGGTGTCGCCGTCGGGGGTCATCTCGGCGCCGAGGGCCCGCCACTTGGCGTAGATGGCGCCCCGGATCGTCACCGGACCGTCCGGCGTTTCTACCGTGATCTGAGACTCGACGCTGGCGGTCATCGCGCGCTCTCGCCTCAGGGCGCCGTGTACACCTCGACCACGTTGTCCTGGAAGCGCGGCACGAGCACGAGCGACCGCTTCGAGTCGAACCCGATGTCCGCCGGCGCTTTGATACCCGCGAGCACGAGGTCCCAGCTCCCGCCGGGCTTGCCCTTGAAGACGCCCGGCGCCTCCCAGCTCGACACGAGGAGCGAGTCGCCCACCGCGACGACGCCGTCGAGCGTTCCCTTCGGAAGCTTCTGCGCGTCGCCCTTCTTGCCGGCCTTGTCGAGCGAGTAGATCTCCCCGCTGCCGAACGTCACCACCCAGAGCTTGTCCGCGCTCCAGAGGAGGCCGTTGGGCTTGCCGAGCTCGTCGCCCTTGGCGAGCACCTTCGCCTTGCCCTTGTCGACGACGTAGACGGCGTCGGTACCGGTGGGGGTGATGCCCTTCTCGTCGATCTTGATGCCCGAGTCGGAG
>JBEKGQ010000097.1:0-13430 GCA_050012715.1 Polyangiaceae bacterium | reverse complement strand
GACGAGGTCTCGGTCGTCCGGGCCGACGTGAGCCTCGACGGTGACGATACCGGCGCGCTCCGGCTCGCGCGGGCGTTCACGCCGCGGCCGTCGACTGCGCCTCCCACGAGCGGCGGCGGCGGCGTTCGGCTCGATCTACCGCGCGCGCTCCTCGGTCACGTCGCGGTCCACGGGCGGCCCCCGGCGGGGCCGGAGCTCGCCGCCTACGTGGACGGCATCGACGCCTCGGTCGCGGTGAAGCCCGGCAAGGTGGCGCTGCAGGTGAAGCACGTCCTCATCGCCGAGCGGGATCTCTCCGACGGGGTGACGACCCTCGGCGTGCTCGACGCGCGCTTCGAGCAGCCGGCGGCCGATGGGAGCGATCGCTTCGTCCACGCGGTGTGGCGGGGCCTCGTCGGGGCGCTCCCGGGGACGGCGGACGGCACGTACGACGCGGGCCGGATCGACGCCGTGGTCGACGTCCCCGCTTCCCCGCCCGAGTGCGTCCGGGATCTCTGGGCGGCGTGCCCGTTCGGAGAGACCGTGTCGGGGCACGTCGAGGCTCACGGGACCCTCGCTGCGCTCTATGTGAGCGCGCGGGCGATGGTCGGGCTCGGGAGGGTCGAGGTCTCCGGCGTGACCGAGCTGGGCGAGGTGGTGCGCGGCAGCGCGCACGTCACCGCCACCGCGATCGACGCGCGCGCCCTGTCGCCGGCCGCTCCCCCCAGCGACGTCGACGTGGCGAGTGACGCGCTCTTCGTGTCGACGGCGGAGGGCCAGGCCGAGGCGCTCGTCGTGGCCGACGTCGCGGCCGGGACGGTGGCCGGAGTGCGCGTGCCGGCGGTGGCGGTCAACGGGCAGCTCGAGCGGAGCGCGGCGGGTGCGCTGAGCGCGGCGGCGAAGCTGGACGTCCGGGAGCCCGGGGCCCCCGCGACGGTCACGGCCTGGCTCACCCCCGCCGGCAGCTCGTTCCAGCTCGCCTTCGACGCCCGCGTCGACGCTCCCCGCCTCGACGGCATTCCCCGCCTCGGCCCCCTCGCGCGCGGCAGCGCCCGGGCTCGCGCCCAGGGCACGCTCGACCTCGATCGGGCCCGCGTCGAAGCCCGGGTCGACGCCTCCGTCTCCGGCGTCGCCGTGGGTGGTCTCACGCTCGGGGCGGCGACGCTGACCGCCCGCGCGACCGGCCCCCTCGCCTCCCCCGCCCTCGACGCCTCGCTCGCCGGCAGCACGCTCGCGGCGGGCCCGCTCCGGTTCGACGGCCTCCGGGCCGACGCGAAGGGCACCCCCGCGAGCGCCCGCGCCCACATCGCGATGCACGGTCACGGCGCCGACTTCGTCGCCCGCGCCACGGTGGACCTCGCGGGGGGCACGACGCTGCGCGACGTCGACGTCGCGGTCGACCGCAACCGCGAGAGCGCGCACCTCACGGCCGCGGTCGTGCGCTTTGTCGGCGCCGACGTGAGCGTCGACGACCTGAAGCTCGAGGGCCTCGGCTCGGCGCTCGAGGCGACGGTGCGGGTCTCGCCGGGGACGCTCGTCGCGAAGGCTCGCAGCCACGGCCTCGACCTCACGCGGGTCGGCGCCATCGCCGGCGTCCCGGGTCTCGGCGGCCGGGTCGCGTTCGACGTCGACGCCAAGGTGCAGCGGCGCACGGCCGAGGGGCGCGTGTCGCTCGACCTCTCGCAGGGGTCCCTCGGGGGGTGGAAGGACGCGAAGGCCCACGTCGAAGCCACCCTCGACGGCCTCCGCGCGGCCGGACACGCGACCGGGAGCGTCGGCGGGATCGGGTCGTTCGACGTGAGCTCGACGTCGCTGGAGATCGGGCCGGGTGGACCGCTCGAGGGGTCGGCATGGCGCACCGCCTTCGGGGAGGTCGACCTCGCCGGGCAGGTGGACCTCGCGCGGCTGTCCGCGCAGCTCCCGAAGGGGACCCTCCCTTTCGGCAACCTGGCCGGGACGATCCAGGTGAAGGGGCGCGTCGAGCGCGACTCGGCGAGCGACTCCACGCCCGAGGTGGACGTGACCGCCGCGACGCAGGGCCTCGCCCTCATCGGGAGCCCCGTCCCCTGGCGCATCGACGGCATCGGCGCCACCGTGCACACGCACGTCGACGGGCGCACCGGGGCCACCGCCGTCGACGCCCAGATCGCCGACGCCGCCGGGGCGCTCGTCGCCCTGCGCGCCACCTCCAGCGCCGTCCCTTACGCGCGGATGTTCACCGAGGCCGAGCCGGTCGGCGCCGCGCTGCTGGCCATGCCGGTCCAGGCGACCGTCACGCTGCCCGCGCACGACGTCTCGAAGCTGCCAGCGTTCCTCGGCACGCGCGGCATGGAGGGGATGCTCGAGGGGACGGTCGAGTGGCAAGGCTCGGTCGACAAACCCACGATCGATCTTCGCGCGCTCCTGGGACACGGTCACGCCGAGTCGACGGTGCTGGCGCTCCAGGTCGATGTTGCGGTGGCCGGACACTACGACGGCGCGCACGCGGACGTGTCGCTCGATGCCAACGCGAAGGGGCAGCCGGTCCTTCAGGGCGGCGCCGGGGTCGACGTGCGGATGGCGGACGTGCTGGGCGGAGGGGAGCTCCCGTGGAAGGCGTCGGCGCACGCGAAGCTCATCGACTTTCCGCTGCAGAGCCTCGCGGCGCTGGATGACCGGCAGGTTCGAGGGCGCGCGAACGGCTCCTTCCAGCTCGACGGCCTCCACGACGATGCCCGGGCCTCGCTGTCGCTGGCGCTGAGCAACCTGCAGGTGGGCGATGTCGCGTGCGGCCCGACGACGCTGAGCCTGACCGCCGACGGGCAGACCATCGACGGGGCGGCGCGGATCGCCGAGCAGGACGGGTACGCGGAAGGCAAGGCTCACCTGGGCGCGCACTGGGGAAAGGCGCTCGCACCGTCGCCGGATCTCGCGCAGACGACGGACTTCCTCGTGACGGCGAAGAACTTCCGCGCGGCGGTGCTCCTGCCCTTCGTGTCCAAGGTCTTCACGGAGCTCGACGGGCGGGTCGACGGCAACGCGCACATCGAGTTCGATCCGGCGACGAAGACGATGAAGCCGGTGGGCACGATCGCGCTGACGGGCGGCATCTTCGAGCTCAGCGCCATGGGGAGCGAGCTTCACGACGCGTCGGCGAAGGTCACGTTCACCCCGGACGGCATCGTCCGGCTGGACAATGCGAGCGCGCGCGGCCTCAGCGGGCGCATCCAGGCGGCCGGCACGGCGCGGCTCCAGGGGCTGAACCTGCTGAGCGCGCACGTGGTGGTGCAGGTGCCGCAGAAAGAGCCGCTGCCGCTCGTCATCGACGGGACGCAGCTCGGGATGATGAACGGGCGCGTGGACGTGGAGCTGGAGCACGGCGCGCAGGCGCTCGACGTGAAGGTCGACGTGCCTTCGCTGCGCCTACAGCTCCCGGAGTCCTCGACGCACTCGGTGCAGGCGCTCGACGCCCTCGCCGACGTACAGGTCGGCATCGCGCGCCCGGGCGCGACGTTCACGCCGATCGCGCTCGACGCGGGGGACGCGCAAGCGGCGGCGAAGGCATCCAGCCCCACGCCGACCCACGTCGCGGTCCACCTGGGCAACGACGTGGAGATCCGTCGCAACGACGTCGACGTGCACATGGACGGCGCGGTGACGGTGGACATCACGGACGAGGTGTCGGTCAAGGGGCCCATCCGCTTCACGCGCGGCACGCTCGACATCAAGGGCAAGACCTTCAAGATCGAGGACGGGACCGTCACGTTCGTCGGCGACGCCACCAACCCGCAGGTGGTCCTCACCGCCTCGTGGGTCGCGCCGTCGACCGACCCGTCGACGCCTCCCACGACGGTGTACGCCGACGTCGTCGGCCCCCTGAAGACGGTCAAGGTGGGGCTGCGCTCGGAGCCTACGCTCTCGCAGAACGAGATCCTCTCTCTCCTGCTCTACGGAACGACGGACCAGCAGAGCGCCTCGGGCGCCGCCGGCTCGCAGCAGGTCAACGCGGCGGGTGGGGTGGCGGGGGGCGCGGCGTCGGCGAACATCAACCGGGCCCTCGGCGGCGTGAACAACGCGCTCGACAACCTGGGCCTCTCGACGGAGGTCTCCACCAAGCTCGACACGTCGCAGGCCTCCCCGCGACCCGAGGTCGAGGTGCAGATCGCCAAGGATCTGTCGCTCCAGATCGCGTGGGTGCTCGGGGTGCCTCCACCCGGCTCCAACCCGGACCAGACGCTCTTCACGGTCAGCTACCACTTCCTCCGCAACTGGCAGGCGGAGACCACCGTCGGCGACGCCGGTACGACGATCCTCGATCTTGTCTGGCAGCGCAGGTATTGAGCGGGGATGTCCCGCGACGAGCTCGTCGCTGCCGCGCTGGTGCTCGCGTGTGCCACCCTCGTCACGACCCACGTGGCGCTCGTCGTCGGCCTTGCCGGACGCGCGCCGCGCTGGCATTCCCTCGTCGCGCTCGTCATCGCACCGCTGGCGCCCTACTGGGGCTGGCGCTCGCTCCGGCGCCGGTCGCTGCTCTGGGTGGCGAGCGCCCTCGTCTACGCGGTGCTCCGGCTCGTCGCGAGCCGGTGAGAACCGACGGCCGCGGCAGCTTTTCAGCTACCGCGGCCAGTCGGGGCGAGAGGATTCGAACCTCCGACCCCTTGACCCCCAGTCAAGTGCGCTAACCAGGCTGCGCTACGCCCCGAACGAGAGCGCGCAACGTAGTCCAGCCGTAGCAGGGCGCAAGGGCTTCGTCCGCCACGCGCCCCGATCCTCTCAGTCGTTCGCGGGCACCGCGGCCTCGACGACGCCGTCGGGCTTCACGTCGACGGGCCCGATGCGCGCCGTTCCGCGGCTCGACATGATCCAGTAGCGACCCGGCGGCAGCATCGCCTCGAACGGGGCCGCGAGGGTGATCGCCTCCGTGGAGCCGTCCGGCGTGAGCTCGATGGTCGTCGGCCCGCCGCCGGGCACGCTCACTTTCACGTCGCCCACGGGCTGGCCTGCCGCCAGCGCCAGCTCGCCGACGAGACTCGCGGTATCGGCGCGCGCGCCGACGAGCACGACGCGCTCGTAGTGCGTCGTCGCGTGCGCGGAGAGCGGGACCTTCTCCCGCACCGTCGTCTCGGTGGACGACGCCGCGCTCACGGCGCCGATGTCGCCCTCCGTCGAGGTCACGGCGTAGCTCACGAAGCGGCCGACCGCGCCGACGTAGGGGCCGCTGCTCGGGCCGGTGAACCCGCGGGGCTTCCCCGGGGCGACCCTCTCCGCCCCGCCCCACTCGACGACGTCACCCAGAGACGCCAGCATCGCGTCGGCGTCGCCGGTGTTTTCGACCGTGGTGTCCACGAGGAGCGCGCGATCGGGGCCGTGCAGCGTGTAGCGCGTCGTCAGCGCGAGCTTCGCATCGGCGGAGACGCACCCGCGGGCCTCGACCCAGGCCGAGCCGTCCGCGTCCGTGCCGCCGCGGACGGACGCGCACGCCTCCGGGGCCGAGGTCGACCCGATGCGCGGCGCCATCTGGCCGAGCTCGTCCTTCCTCGCGTGCGCGTCGGCGGCGTCGATCAGCCGCCCTCGACGCTGGTCCACCACGAAGGCGACCTCCGCGTTCTCCAGCACGAGATCGCCGGGCCGTCCCCTCGCGGCGGGCCCGCCGAGCTGTTCGCCGTCCTTCATCGGGTGGACGTGGGCCGCCGGCGGCGCGGCGGGCTTCTCGTCGTCCTCCCCGCCGGCCACGTGGCCGAGCCACGCCAGTCGCTGCGCGGCGCGGGGGTCGACGTGGATCAGCGGCGTCGTGTCCGCGGGCGCAGGGCACGCCGGCAGCGCGGCCAGAGCGGCCAGCGCGAGGACGGCGGAAGAGATGGCGACGTGGCGCATGCCCGTACGACACTTGTAGCAAACGATCCTTGGGGCCGTCGTCCGGGTCGGGCGCGACGAATCAGGGGTAGCGATGCTGGGCGAGGAACCGGGCGAGCGCCTGTGCCTTCGGGACGAGGCTGGCCACCTCGATGAGCTCGTCCTTCGTGTGGAACCCCGTCCCGCGCGGACCCATGCCGTCGATGGACGGGATCCCCAGCGCGCTCGACGTGCTCGCGTCGCTCCCACCGCCGATGAGCGGCGCCTCGTCGCCGCCGAGACCGTGCGCCCTCGCGCAGGCCGCGTACTCCTCGAGCAGCTGCCCGCTCGCGTCCGTGCGCTCGAGCGGGGCCCGCGCGACGCCGCCGAGGATCTCGAAGCGCGTGCCCGGGACCCCGGCCGCCGCCTCGTCCGCCGCGCGGCGCGCGGCGCTGACGAGGGCCTCGCCGTCGGCGCGCGTGCAGAAGCGGAGATCGAGCTGCGCCTCGGCGCGATCGGGCACCGTGTTCTTGCTGTGGCCCCCGGACACGCGGCCGACGTTCACGGTGACGCCGCGGTCGTAGTCGGTGAGCTTCTGCACGCCGTCGATGAACCGCGCCAGCGCCCAGATGGCGTTCGCCCCTTCCTTGTGCGCGTTGCCCGCGTGCGCGGCGCGCCCGTGCGCGACGGCGGTCATGCCGCCCGTGCCCTTGCGGCGCGTGATGATGGCGTCCGCCTTGCGGCCGGCCTCGAAGACCAGCGCCGCGCCGGCCCCGCTGATCGCCGCCGCGAGCACCCCTTGGCCCTCCGGGGAGCCGACCTCCTCGTCGCTGACGATGACGACACGGATGGGGACCACCGCGTCGAGCCCCCCGGTGGCCGCGAGCGCCTTCAGCGCGTACGCGATTACGACGAGGCCGCCCTTCATGTCGAGCACGCCGGGGCCGCGCGCGAGGTCCCCGTCCCGGCGATAGCCCTCGAAGGTGCCCGGCGGGAAGACGGTGTCGAGGTGCCCGATCAGGGCGACCGCCCCCTTGTTGGGCAGCTGAGCCCGCGTCCGGAAGACCAGGTGGTCGGCGAACTTCTCGCTCGGTCGCACGCCGACCTCGACGCCGTCCACGGCGAAGAGCGCGCGGAGCAGGGTCCCGACCTTGCGGCCCCCCTCGGGGTTCTCGGTGTACGAGTTCTGGTCGACGAGCGGCGCGATGGCGTCCTCCATGGCGCGCTGTTTGTCCGAAAGCCATGCCGTGGCGTCATTCGCGTGGGAACTCATCGGGGGGGCGGAGCGTACCATCCCCTAACTCGAGCGCCCCCGGACGTCCGGCGGTTCCGTCCGTTCGGGCGACTCGACGCTCGGGGGGCAAATGGGCATCCTTCAAGCAGGCGTGTACGACCATTCCCACATCACGGGCCTCTCCCGAGTCCCGAACGCGAACACCCGCTTCGCGTCGACCGGTCCGCGCCTCGAAGCCGACTATCTCGACGAGGCCTACCGGCGCGCGCGCGACCTGGACACGTCCCCCATGACGGCGGCAGGGGTCCGGCTGGTCTGGTGGCGCGGCGACGAGCTGGGCTGGCACGACCTCGTGGCCCATCCGCACGCCTTCGCCGTGGTGGGCCGCCACACGAAGTGCGACGTCGTGTTGCCCAACGACCCGGCCATCGCGCTGCGTCATCTCCTGCTCCGCGCCACGACGCTCGACGACGGCTCCCCGGCGCTCCGGGTGCTGGACCTGCGGACGGGGCTGGGCTTTCACCTCGACGACGACACCGAGCGGCGCGCCCTGGTGGCGACGGGGCCCCTGGCGCTGCGCGTGGGGCGGTACGCGCTCGTGGCCCTCCCCTCGCGCGCGGAGCTCCCGGAGGCGCGGCCGTCGCCCGAGATCGTCGAGTCGCCGCGGATGCCGACGCACGGGCGGGCCTCGTGGCGCTCGGGGTCGGGACGCTCCCAGCGGACCAGTGTGACGACGCTGCCTCCCGCCCCGATGCTCGACGACGTGTCGCAGGCATCGCAGGACGTGGCGGCCGCCGGTCACTCCAAGGTCACGCTGCGACGCGGCGAAGAGCGGGCGAGCGTCGACCTGCCCGACGAGGCGCTCGACGCCGGGGTCCTGGTGGGGCGCGCCTACCGGTGCGAGGAGCGGCTCCGCTCGGTGCTGACCGAGAGCGTGTCGCGGGTGCATCTGCTGCTGCTACGCGAGCACGGGACGGTGTGCGCGTTCGACTGCGCGTCGATGCAGGGCGTCTACGCGGGCGGCCAGAGGGTTCGGCGCGTACGCCTGCCCGAGGAGGGAGGCTCGCTCCGCCTCGCGACGAAAGATCCCGTGACGCTCGAGTGGCACCCGCGGGCGCCGCTGGCGTGAAGGACCGCCTGTACTACTCTGGCGGCCATCATGGCCAGCAAGCGCTTCAAGGCCGCCGTCATCGGCGGCAGCGGATACGGCGGGGCCGAGCTCGTGCGGCGCCTGTTGCTTCACCCGGAGGTGGAGCTCGTGCGCGTCGCCTCGATCGACTTCGTCGGCGAGCCGCTGTCGGCAGTCCACCCGAACCTCGAGGGGCAGACCGAGCTGAGGTTCGAGGGGCTCTCCCCCGCCGAGGCGGCGCGCGGGATGGACGTCGTGCTCCTCGGCCTCCCCCACAAGGTGAGCGCCGGCAAGGCGCAGGAGATCATGCAGACGGGGGCGCGCATCGTCGACCTCTCCGGCGACTTTCGCCTGCGCGATCCCGACGTGTACGAGAAGTACTACGGCGCGAAGCACCCCTGCCCCGAGGAGCTCACGAAGGGCACGTTCGTCTACGGCTTGCCGGAGCTGAGCCGGGAGGCCATCCAGCGGGCCAAGTACGTGGCGTCGCCGGGATGCTTCGCGACGACCATCGAGCTCGCGCTCCTGCCGCTCGCCAAGGCGGGGCTCCTGTCGGGGCCGGTGGAGGTCGTGGGCATCACGGGATCGAGCGGGAGCGGCATCGCGCCGAGCGCCGGGACGCACCACCCCACGCGGTCGAACAACCTGAAGACGTACAAGCCGCTCGAGCACCAGCACATCCCGGAGATCACGCAGACCCTCGCTGCGGCGGGAGCCAAGGGCGTGACGCTGCGCTTCGTGCCGGTGAGCGCGCCGCTGTCCCGCGGCATCTTCGCCACGTGCTTCGCGCACGTCGACGAGAAAATCGACGCGGCGGCGGTAAGGAAGCTCTTCGCCGAGACGTACGCGCGCGAGCCGTTCGTGCGCGTCCCAGCCAAGCGCCTGCCGGAGGTCGTCGCGGTGAAGGGGACGAACTACGCCGAGGTCGGGGTCCAGGCGGGTGACGCGGCGGATGGCAAGCGCGTCATCGCGTGCTTCGCGGCGACGGACAACCTCGTCAAGGGCGGCGCCGGGCAAGCCATCCAGTCGATGAACCTGATGCTGGGGCTCGACGAGCGGCTGACGCTCGAGGATCCGGGCGGCTGGCCGTGAGCGCCTACGTCGTCGTCAAGCTCGGGGGCGAGGTCGTCGCCTCCGCGCACATGGCGGCGATCGCCGCCGACGTCGCCGAAATGCAGGCGCGCGGCGAGCGCGTGATCGTCGTCCACGGGGGAGGGCCCCAGGCGACGGACCTGCAGAAGAAGCTGGGACAGACGCCGAAGATCGTGGCGGGCCGGCGCATCACCGACGCCGAGACGCTCGACGTGATGAAGATGATCGTCGCGGGCAAGGTCAACGTCGACGCTTGCGCGGCGCTCGTCGCGGCCGGCGCGAGGCCGGTCGGGCTCCACGGGGCGAGCGCCCTCGCGGTCGAAGCGGTGAAGCGCCCGCCGCGCGTCGTCACCGGCGGGGGACCGGACCCGATCGACTTCGGCTTCGTCGGCGACGTGACCGGCGTCAACCACGCCTTGCTCGAACTCCTGTCGGCCGCCGGGTACATCCCGGTCATCGCGTGCCTGGGGGCCGACCGCGGCGGCAGCGTCTACAACATCAACGCCGACGTCGTGGCCAACCAGCTCGCGATCGCGCTCGACGCGAAGTCGCTCGTGCTGGTGAGCGACGTGCGCGGCGTCCTGCGCGACGTGAGCGACCCGGCGTCGCGCATCGCCCGCCTGTCGGTCGCCGACGGCCGAAAGGCGATCGCGGACGGTGTCGTCACGAAGGGGATGATCCCCAAGCTCGAGGAGTCGTTCGCGGCGATCGCCGAGGGCGTCCACGCGGTGCACGTCGTGGGGCACCTCGAGCGCGGTCAGCTGGCGCGCGAGGTGGCCGAGCCGGGGAGCGTGGGAACGGTGCTCGTGGCCTGATGGCTCACCCCCCCGCCCTGCTCGCGCGGGACGGGGGGAATGTGAGATCCGAGATCAGCCGCCGGCTTTGCCGCTTGCGCTCGCGCTGCCGCTCGCGCCGGCGGAGCCGCCGCTCGCGCTGGCCTGAACGCTGACCGAGACGCTGACGTTGGCCTGGATGCCCGTCGCCGCGTCGATGGCGCCCTTGAACGGCGACGCGACGCAGGTGATGAGGGCCGCTCCGGCGAGCTTGTCGCTGGTGGCCGTCTTGACCACACCCTCGACGCCTTCGACGACCGCCTTCACGCTGCCGACGATCTGGCCGACGTTCTTCGCCGTCCCGATCGCGACGTTGAGGACGAGCGGCAGGTCGTTCTCGAGCACCGTCTGGAGCTTGGTCGCCGCCCCGGCATCCGCCGCGCCGATGATGTGGACCAGGATGTGCGGCGGCGTGCACGACGCGTTCGCCTGCACCTGGGCGTCGCACTTCGCCTTGCAATCCGCGCTCATCGACGGCGGCTTCACGGTGCCGGTGCACTTCGGCGCGTCCATCTTCGCCGAGCACGTTCCGGTGCACGTACCCGAGCACTTGGCCGCGGCGCTCAGCTTGCAGTTGCCCTTGCAGGTGCCCTTGCAGGTGCCTTTCACGTTGCCCGAGCACTTGCCGTCGCACTTGCCGGCGCACGCCGCGCCGTTGCTCGCCTTGCCGTCGCACTTGCCCGAGCAGTTGCCCGAGCACGAGCCGCTGATGTCGGCGTCGCACCCGCCGTCGCACTCGCCGGTGCACGCGGCGCCCGCGCTCATGTCGCACTCACCGGAGCACGACGCACCGCAGCTGCCCTGGAGCTTGCCTCCGTCGCACTGGATGTCGGCGCCGCCCGGCTTCACGGTCGCATCGCAGCTCGCGCCGCAGTCGCCGTAGGCGTTGATGTCGAGGCCGCACTTCGGCGGGTCGATGTCGAGCGAGACCTTCGCCGCCGCGCCGAGCTTGCCCTTGGCGCTGGCGATGGCCGTCGCCGCAGCCTTGCACGCGTCCTGCGCGTTCTTGTACGTGTTCGTGTCCCCGAGGTCGGTCGCGATCTTGCCGCACGCGCCGGTGAGGTCGGCCTCGATCTTGTCGGCGAGGATCTTCATCTCCACCGCCGCGCCGACGCCGGCCTTGACCTTGGCCGCAACGTCGGGCTTGAGCTTGAAGCTCGCCGCCCAGTCGAACTTGGCGATCTCGTCCGGCTTGGACATGTCCGGGCAGCTGGGGATTCCCGGAAGGCCCCCGGGCAGCTTCGGCAGAGAGCCGCAGTTGACAATGAACGGGGCGGACAGCCCCGCGAAGACTACCGGCCAGGATACGCTTCGCCAGATTTTGCGATTCATCGTCGTTCAACCCTCCTAGAAAAGCTTCGATCCCCGCCCGACGCCGGCCCGCGCGGCGCACCTGGCCCGCCCGCCCCGTTCGGTCGCCCGCCGGATTACCACGTCCGCGCCCCCGGAAGCCAGGCTCGAATGCCGGGGCGCGCGCGCACGCAGCCGACGTGGGCGTGGTAAGGGCATGCGGTGCGCATCGCGGTGTGCGACGTCGGAATCGGCAACCTGCGAAGCGTCGAGCGCGCGCTCCACGCCGCGACGATCGGTCGTCGCGTGGACGTGGAGGTGACGGGCGATCCCGCGCGAGTGCAGTCGGCGGACCGGCTGGTCATGCCGGGACAAGGTGCCTTCGGCGCGTGCACGCGAGCCCTGGCCGGAGCGCTCGGCGACGCGGTCCGCGCGTACGTCGGGACCGGAAGGCCATACCTCGGCATCTGCCTGGGCCTTCAGGTGCTGTTCGGGTCGAGCGAGGAGTCGCCCGGCTGCGCGGGGCTCGGGCTGCTGGAGGGTAGCGTCGTGCGCCTCGCGAGCGGGGTGGACGAGGCGACCGGCGGCCGGCTGAAGATCCCCCACATGGGCTGGAACCAGGCGGAGCCCGAGGCCGCGAACCGTGGGCTGCTCGCGAACGAAGCCCGTCACTACTATTTCGTGCACAGCTTCGTCGTGGTGCCGCGTGATCGCTCGGTCGTCGCCGCCACGACTGACTACGGAGGGGCGCGCTTCGTGAGCGCCGTGTCGCACGAGAACGTCTTCGCGTGTCAGTTTCACCCGGAGAAGAGCCAGCGCGCGGGCATCGCCTTGCTCGAGAGGTTCGTGGCGTCGTGATCGTCGTGCCGGCCATCGACCTCCTGGGGGGCCGCGCGGTGCGACTGCGACAGGGCCGTTACGAAGATGTCACGGTGTACGATCCCGACCCGGCGGGGCGCGCCCGAGCGTGGCGCGGCAAGGTGCCCCTGTTGCACGTGGTCGATCTGGAGGGCGCGAAGGCCGGGTCACCGGTGCAGCGCGAAGCCGTGGGGGCGATCGTCGAAGCCTTCGGAGGCGACGTCCAGGTGGGCGGCGGCGTGCGCACGCGGGAGAGCTTCGCGGCATACCTGGCCGTGGGGGCGACCCGCGTCGTCCTCGGCTCCGCCGCGGTGAGCGACCCGGCCCTCGTCCGCGCGCTCGCGGTCGAGGAGCCGGGGCGCGTCGTCGTCGCCGTCGACGCGCGCGACGGATACGTCGCGGTCGATGGCTGGACGCAAGCGACGCGCGTCCGAGCAGTGGACCTGGTCCGCGCGATGGCGGACGTGCCGCTCGGCGGCGTGCTGTACACGGACGTCGCGCGCGACGGGACGGGGGTGGGCCCCAACGTGGACGCGACCGCGGAGCTGGCGGCGCTGACGAGCGTCCCGGTGATCGCCTCGGGCGGCGTCGGCTCGCTCGATCACCTGCGAGCGCTGGCCCGGCGCGGCGTCGCGGCGTGCATCGTCGGACGCGCGCTCTACGAAGGCGCGTTCACGCTCGAGGAAGCGATCAAAGCCGCGGCCTGAACGTGTTCGTCGATGGCCCCTTCAGACGCCGACGGGATGCCAGACCGTCTTCGTCTCGAGGAAGCGCTCGATGTACCCGAGGCCCTGGCCGGCGCCGGACTCCATCCGCTCCGCCTCCTCCGAGCTGTGCGTCCGGACCCGTTTCACGTTGCCGCTCCCCTCCCGCTCCGCGGCGGCGCGGAGATCGACGTCGGCGCTCCAGACGTCCATCGCGATCACCTCGCGGTGCTTCGCGAGGTGGGGCGCCATCTCGCTCGCCTGACCGGTGAGGAGGTTCACGACCCCCCCCGGCAGATCGCTCGTCGCCAGGCACTCGCACCAGACGACCGCCGTGCGCGGGTCTTCGTATCCCGCCAGGACGACGCACGTGTTCCCCCCCGCGACGACCGGCAGCACGGTCGACACGAGGCCGAGCAGCGCTGGCCGCTCGGGCGCGACGATGGCCACGACGCCCATCGGCTCCGGCCAGCTGAAGCCGAAGTGCGGACCGGCGACCG
>JBEKGQ010000096.1:0-13477 GCA_050012715.1 Polyangiaceae bacterium | reverse complement strand
CGGCGCAAAGACCGCGTCGACGCGCAGGGCTGCCTCGCATGCATCGCGACGAGATGGACACGCCGACGCGGAAACGGTCCGGCTCTCGGGGAGTGCGGCGCGCTCGAGCTCAGGGGTCCTTGCGACGCCATCGGTACAGCGTCGACAGATCGATTCCCATGATCTCGGCGGCGCGCTGCTTGTCGCCGCCGTTCTGCGCGAGCACCCACTCGGCGTACGTGCGGGTCAGCTGCTGGAGCGTCCACGGAGACCCGGTGGGGAACGGCCACGTGGATACGTTGGCGGCCGCCGGCGCGGAGAGCTGGTTGGCGTCGATCATCTCGTCGACCCCGAAGACGACCGCGCGCTCGATGGCGCTCGCCAGCTCGCGTACGTTCCCCGGCCAAGCGCGCGACGCGAGCACCTGCAACGCGTCCCGCCCGATGGAACAGACGGGCGACTGGGGGGCACGCTTGCGCGCCTGGGCGAGGAAGTGCGCCGCCAAGGCCGGGATGTCCTCCCGGCGATCACGCAGAGGCGGGACGTGGACCGACAGCACGTCCAGCCGGAAATGAAGGTCCTCGCGGAAGCGCCCCTCTTTCACGAGCCGCGGGAGATCCCGGTGCGTCGAGGCGATCACGCGGACATCGACGTGGTGAACCCGGTCGCTGCCGACGGGACGAACGTCACCGAACTGGAGCACGCGGAGCAGCTTGGCCTGCAGGCCGAAGGACATGTCGCCGATCTCGTCCAGAAGGAGCGTGCCACCGTCGGCCTCCGTGAGCAGCCCCTTGCGGGCCTGGATGGCCCCCGTGAACCCGCCGCGCACGTGACCGAAGATCTCGCCCTCGAGCATCTCGGTCGGGATGGCCGAGGTGTTGACGGCGACGAAGGGACGGTCCGCCCGGGCGCTCCGGGCGTGGATGGCGCGCGCCACGAGCTCTTTCCCCACCCCGGTCTCGCCCGTGACCAGCACCGGGGCGCAGGAGCGGGCCACGAAGTCGATCGCCGTCTGCAGGACCTTCATGGCCGGCCCGGCCCCGACGAGCTCGCCCTCCTCGGTGAGCTCGACCTTCGCCACCGGGCGAACGGCCCTGACCGAGTCCGGGTGCCGCCGCGCCTCGAGCGCCTGGGCCACGACCTTCTCGAGCTCGCCCGCCTTGCACGGCTTGACCGCGTAGCCGAACGCCCCGCGCTTGATCGCATCGATGGCCTGGTCGATCCCTCCCTTGCCCGTGAGCAGAACCACCGGCAGCGCCGGGTGGCTCACGTTGAGGCTGTCGAGCAGCTCGAGCCCGTCCATGCCCTCCATGCGGACGTCACTGACGACGGCGTCGAACGTCTGCTGCGAGACCAGGCTGAGGGCCGAGGGCGCGTCCGGGACCGCCTCGCAGGCGTAGCCCTCGGCCGAAAAGAGCCCCTCCAGCGCTTCGCGCATTTCGAGATCGTCGTCCACGATGAGGATGCGCGATTGCATGCGCGGCCAACGTAAGGCCACGCGCGGCGAATTGCGCGGCTCCGCTGGCGAATTGCGGTGAGAGCCACTCGCGCGTCCCCGGAGAGCCACGGCATTGCTTGCCAAAATGCCCGTGCAACTTGCGAAAAATACCTCGGCCGAAGCCTACCGCGCGCATGCGCCCGGCGTCTCGACCGCGGCACGTGCCATGCTCTGGGTGGGCGCGCGGTCAGGCGCGCCCATGCTCGTATTCCCTTCGAATCCCTCGTATACGCCCCGGCCCGCGCCGGACGGGCCCCTCGTTCTCGTCGTCGAGGACGACGAGGACACTCGCTTCCTGTACGCCGAGAGCCTGGAGTACCTCGGATACCGCGTCGTGGCGGAGGCCAACGCCGCCCGCGGCATCGAGGCCGCCGTCCGCCTCCGACCCGACGCGATCATGATGGATCTCTCGATGCCGGGGATGAGCGGCATCGAGGCCATCCGCGAGCTCAAGGCGAATTCGCGCACGCGCGATTGCCTCATCGTCGTCGTGACCGGCTCGGGCATGAAGTGGTTCGATGCGGCGCGCGAGGCCGGTTGCGACGTGTTCTGCGGAAAGCCCTTCGAGCCGTCCGCGATCGCCCATGTCTTGCCGGCATGCCGGCGGCGCGACGAGAAGCCATCGGAGCCGACCCTGCCCGGCGACGTGGTGAAGCGCTGCCGCTGCGGCCGGGAGCACACCCGGTCGCAGTGGCGGACCCTCGCGCCCTGTGGACGCATGCATCTCGTGCGGCGCCGCGCCGTGCTCGAGCTGCGCAACTGCGGCTGCGGCTCGACGCTGGCTCTGAAGATCGCCGCCCCCGAGGACACCGGCGACGACTCGGTACCGTACGTCGCGCCCGAAGCCGGGGGCGCGCTCGACACCATCGTGGTCGCGGAGAAGGACGACCACGTGCGGCGCCTCCTGCTGCACTTCGTCGGCAGCGCTTACCTCGTCGAGTTCGCGGAGGACGGATACGCCGCCCTCGACCGGGTCCGGAGGGCGCCGCCGACCGCGCTCGTGGCGGAGATCATGATCCCGCGGCTCGACGGGCTGGCGCTCTGCCGGCTGCTGAAAGGGGACTCGTCCACCGCGAAGGTCCCGGTGCTGCTCTTCAGCGTGCTCGACGCGGGCGAGCGCGCGACGCAAGCGGGCGCGGACGCCTTCCTCGCCAAGCCGCTCGAGAGGCCGCTCTTCATCGCGTCCCTCGTGGGGCTCGCGGACAGACACGAATGATGAATCCGGCTCGCCTCGTCGAGGGGTGGGCGCGATGGCTCGCTTGATGCAGCGAAACTCCCAGGAGCCGACCGCCATGCGCCTATCTACACGCTTCAGCATTGCCCTGATGGCCGCGTCCGCCACCGTGCTGCCGAGCGCGGCGCGCGCACAGGAGCTCTCCGAGCCGCCCGCGACCGTCACGGCGCGAGAGACCACGTCGCAGACCACGGGGCCGAGCCTGTGGATGATCGGCAGCGGTCTCACCCTCTTCGGCTTCGCGTACGTGCCGGTGGTGGTGGTCGGGGCGACGAGCGGGCTGAACGCCGACCGGGCCCTCTTCGTGCCCATCGCCGGACCGTGGATCGACCTCACGCAGCGTCCCGCCTGCACGCCGGTCAGCACCTGCGACGCGGAGAGCTCGGCGAAGGTGCTCCTCGTCGTCGACGGGGTCTTCCAGGCGATCGGCGCCCTGACCGTCCTCGGCGCGTTCCTGAACCCCACCCACGAGACCACGACGGTACGAAGCACGGCGAGCGCTCGACCGAAGGTCCACGTCTCGCCGGCGCAGATCGGCCCGACCGGCTACGGCATGGTCGCGCTCGGGACGTTTTGATCGGCTACGTAGCGCCCGAGTGTCCTTCCAGCCACGTCAGGAGCTTCTTGATGCTCCCGGTAGCCATCGCGATCGAGGTGTCGGCGGCGCCGTAGTAGAGCCGCAGCGTGTCCCCGTCGTCGCCCACGGTGGTACCGCACGGGAACGCGACGTTGGCGACGTCGCCCGCCCGCTCGTAGGGCGCCTCGGGGCCGAACAGCCACGAGTCCCCGCGGAGCAGGCAGTGGTCGGGCTGGTCGAGGGCGAAGAGCGCCGCGCCGAGGCGATAGATGGCGCCCGACGCCGTGTGGCGGACGCCGTGGTAGAGCATGAGCCACCCGCGCTCGGTCTCGATGAGCGGCGGCGAGAGCCCGACCTTGTTGGCGTCCCACCAGCCGCCCTTGTGGGCCGGCAGGACGAGCTTGTGGTTTCCCCAGTTGCGGAGGTCGGGCGACGTCGACATCCAGATGTGCGCCCCCGAGTCCGTCACCGGCCGGTGAATGAGCACGAAGCTTCCGTCGATGCGCCGCGGCATCAACGCCGCGTCCTTGTCGTCAGGCTGCATGACCAGGCCGAAGCGCTCGAAGGTCCGGAAGTCTTCGGTGAGCGCGAGCGCCACGCCGGGGCCGCCCTTGCCGAAGGCGGTGTAGGCCACGACGTACTTGCCGAGCTCCGCGACGAACGTGATGCGCGGATCCTCGATGCCCCAGAGCTCCTCGGGGAACCGTTCGGGCTCCGGGCAAAGGGTCGGCTCGCGATCGACGACCCAGCCATCGACGCCGTTGGCGGAGCGCGCGGCGCAGAGGTGCGAGAGACCGCGGCGATCCTCCACCCGGCAGAGCAGGAGCGTCGTCCCGTCGGCGAGGCGCGTGGCGGCCGGGTTGAAGACGCTGTGCGCCGGGTACGGCCAGTCGGCGGCCGAGAGAATGGGATTGTTCGCTCCGCGCTCGAACAGGACCTCGTAGCCGCGTCCGGCGCTCACGACGGCACCCGCGCCGGCACGATGCGGTCGCTGGCGCCTCGCATCTCCAGCAGCGACAGGAGAAACGAGAGCGTGGACTCGGCTCCCTGGTTCTCGTTCGAGAGCCGTTCGTGCAGGCCGTCGCGGCACCCGCCGGTGGTCGCGTCGTAGAGCGCCTTCTGCAGGTGGTTGTGGCCGAGGAACCACTGGAACGCGGCGCCCGCGCGCTCGGCCCAGCGCGCGTCCTTCGTGATGCGCTCCGCCTCCAGGCACGCCGACACCATGGCGCACGCCTCGATGGGCTGCTGATCGTAGTCGGACCGGCGGCCGCCGCGCACGTAGAGCGCGTTCGTGCCGACGGGGGCGAACGTGCCGGCGTCCGACCGCTGGATCGAATAGAGCCACTCGAGCGAGCGCAGGCCGGCGGCGGTCATCGGCTCGCTGTGCATGCGGTCGCCTGACACGAGCAAGGCCTGCGGCAGGCGCGCGTTGTCGTACGTCACCGAGTCCTCGAACCACGGCCAGTCGGCGTTCCTCGTCCGCGCGACCAGCCCGAGGAGGCGCTCCGCGAGCAGACCGCGCGCGGCGGTGGCGGCGCCGTCGTCGGCGAAGGCGCGGAGATACTCGTCGAGCCCGAGCAGCGTGGACGCCCAGGCGCGGGGGCTCGTGAAGCGGCTGGCGGCCGGGAGCGCGGCGCGGAAGAGATCGACGGCGAGGCTCTGCCGCCCGCGGTCGTGCGACCGGGCGACCACCGTGCCCAGCGCCCACATGGCGCGTCCGTGGCTGTCCTCGGAGCCGCACTCCTCGGTGAAGCGCCGCGCGTACGACATGAAGTTCCGGAAGCGCCCCTGCGCCGGGTTGTACGCGTGGCCCACGAAGGCGAGGTACCGCGTCGCCAGGCCACGGACCGCGCCCGTCGTCTCGCTGCGGGTGTCCTCGACGAGAGCCATGAGGAGCAGCGCGCGCGCGTTGTCGTCGAGGCAGTACCCGTCGTCGTACCGCGGCACGTCGTACGCACAGTGCTGGAGCATGCCGGTATCGTCGGTCATCAGGCGAAGATGGCGGAGGTCGAGCTCGGGGAGATCGACCAGGCGCTTGACGGTGACCGCGGTGCGCACCCCCGCGCGGGCGCGATCCGAGTGCTCCGCGTGCGCGCGCTCGAAGGTCTCGAGGTAGCGACGCGCGACGGCGGGCCACTGCATCCCCACGCCGTAGGCCGCCGCGCGGGCCCGCATCGCGCTCCGCCGGGCGTCGTCGCCGAGCAGCCCGCACACCTCGCGGGCGATGGCGACCGGATCCCTCCACGGGACCAGCACGCCGCGGTCGTCGGCGAGGAGCTCCCGCGCGTAGCGGTAGGGGGTGGAGATGACGGCGCGACCCGAGCCGACCGCGTAGGCCAGCGTGCCGGAGGCGATCTGCTCCGGCTTGAGGTAGGGCGTCACGTAGATGTCCGCGGCGGAGAGAAAGTCCGCGAGCTCGCTCTGGCTGACGAAGCGATCGTGGAAGATCATGTGGCCATCGACGCCCAGACGGCGCGCGCGGCTCTCGAGCATGAGGCGATAGGTCTCGCCGTCGTGCTCCTTGACGTGAGGATGCGTCGCCCCGAGGACGACGTAGACGGTCTCCGGGTGGCGCTCGAGGATGGCCGGGAGGGCGTCGATGACGTACTCGATGCCCTTGTCGGGCGAGAGCAGCCCGAACGTGAGGATGACCGATTTACCCTCGACGCCGAGGAGGTGCTTGCCGCGCGGCCGGAGAGGGAGGCTCGCGATCCCGTGCGGGATGCGGTCGATGCGCCGCTCGGGCACGGAGTACACGTCGCGCAGCAACGTCGCCCCGTGCTCGCTCATGACCACCAGGCGCTCAGAGAGCTGGACGATCTCGTCCATGACCCGCCGCTGCGCGGGGTCGGGCTCGCCGAGGATGGTGTGAAGCGTGGTGACGATGGGGATGCGCACCTCCCGCAGCAGCGAAAGCAGGTGACTCCCGGCCGTCCCGCCGAAGATGCCGTACTCGTGCTGCACGCAGAGCACGTCGGCCGCGCTCAGGTTGAGGAAACCCGCCGCCCGGCGGTAGGCGGCCAGCTCGTTCTCGGGCAGCTCGAAGCGGACGCGCGGCGGGTAGACGTGGTTTCGCCCGACGTCGTTCATGGCGACCACGAAGCACTCGCTGTCCGGAAGCTCGCGCGCGACGGCGTCGGCCAGATCGGTGGTGAACGTCGCGATGCCGCACTGCCGGGGCGCGTGATTGCCGAGGAAGGCGATCTTTCGCACCGCGCCGGTGGCGCCGCCGGACGGGGCGCACGATTCGGGTGTCGACTCCAAGGGAACCAGCACCATGCGCACCGGCGCTCCATCGCGCAATGCGCGCGCCGTCACACTCGTGTCAGGGTGCGCAGCGTCATCCTCGAGTCCGCCAGCGCGAGGAGGTGCCGAATCGTCCCGAACCGTCCCTACGCCGCCCTCGCCCCCGCCGCTCGCGCACGCTTCGCGGTGAGCACGACGGGGAGCCCTCCCTCCGGCGTGATCGTGATCGCGCGCCGGACGTTTCGGACCCGGTCGGTGGCCAGGCGCATCTCCACCCGGGGCAGCATCGCGGCGAGCACCATCTTCATCTCGTACATCGCGAACGCGGCGCCGACGCACCGGCGCAGCCCGCCGCCGAACGGCAGCCACTCCCAGGCCGCGGGCTTGAAGTCGAGGAAGCGCTCGGGGCGGAAGCGCCCCGGCTCCGGATACAGCGAGGGCCTCCGGTGCACGAGGTAGATGGAGGCAGCCACGACGCCGCCCGCGGGCAGGGCGATCCCGCCGATGGTCACCGGCTCCTGCAGGACGCGCCCGACCATCGGGATGACCGGCTGAAGGCGCAGGGCCTCCTTCACCGTGCCGTCGAGCAGCGGCAGCTTCGCGAGGCGCATCGGGTCGCCCCCCGCCGACGCGATCTCGTCGTTCAACCGACCGATGAGGGCGCGGTCGGGGAGGAGCCACCGCAGCGCCCAGGCGAGCGCGGTGGCGGTCGTCTCGTGGCCCGCCACGAGCAGCGTCAGCAGCTCGTCGTGCACCTCGTCCTCGCGGAGGGGCTCTCCCTTCTCGTCGCGCGCGTCGAGCATCATCGCGAGCACGTCGACGCGCCCGGCGGTGCCCTTCTCGCGCCCACGGCGGATCTCCGACCGGAGGATCTCGCTCGCGCGCGCGAGCTGCCGCTTGAATTGCCCCCAGGGCGTCACCGGGCCGAGATCGCGCTGCATGAACGGAAAGAGGAGCAGCGGGTTCGCCGTCGCGTCGAGCATGCGCCGCAGGGCGTCGGCGAGGGCGGTGAAGCGTGGCCCCTCCCCCACGCCGAAGACGGTGCGCAGGATGACCTGGAGGGTCACGTCGAGCATCGGCCGGTGCACGGCGAAGGGCCGGCCGAGCGGCCAGCCGTCGATCGAGTCGTGCGTCGCCTCGAGCATCGCGCGGCCGTAGGCGTGCATCCGCTCGCCGTGGAACGCGGGCAGGATCATCTTGCGCTGCCGGAGGTGCTCCGCGCCATCGAGGAGCAGGAGCGAGTGCTCGCCGACGAGCGGCCGGAGGATGAAGTTGGCTTTTCCGGCGTGCCCCTCGTCGGGCCCCATGCCGAAGACGTCCTTCACCGCGAGCGGATCGGAGAAGATGACGATGTCGCCCCGGACCCGCGGCATCCGGAGGGTGAAGGTGTCTCCGAACCGCTCGTGGCACTCGTCCATCACGCGGAAGGGAGAGCGGATCCAGCGGAGGACCTGGATGGCGGGAGGCGTCGTGGGACCCGGGACGAGCATGACCCGGAGCGTAGGCAGCCGGGGCCGCGCCCGGAAGGGAGGCCGCGCCGGGCCTCCACAGAACCGCAAGAAACGGTCTCGGCGTTCGCCTACGACGCCCTTGGTGCGCGGTGCGGCCGCGCCCGGGTGGCGCCCTTCCGCGGTGAAGCAGCGTGGCGGGCGAGGCTGCGCTTCAGCACCTCGGCCAGATCGACGACGTTCGTCGCCGTCGGCGCCTTGGGCGCGCTCGGCTTCGTCCCTTTGCCGCGTGCCTTGGCGTCGAGCGCCGCGCGGAGCTCGTCCTCGTAGTCGTCGCGGTAGGCCGCCGGGTCGAACCGCTGAACCATGGCCGCGATGAGCATCTCGGCCGATTTCATCTCGGCGGCGGAGGCCTTCTCCTTCGCGGGCGGGAGGTCGAGCTCCTTCGCGGGGGCGATCTCGTGCGGGTAGTGGAGGAGCTCGAGGACGAGGGCGCTGCCGCTGGCCGAGAGCACGGCGAGATGCGCTCGCGTCCGCAAGACGACCTGCGCGATGCCGACCTTTCTCGTCTCGACGAGCGCGTCGCGGAGGAGGGCGTAGGCCCGGCGCCCTCGCTTGTCGGGCTCCAGGTAGTAGGGCGCATCGAAGAGCATCGGATCGATCTCGTCGCGCCCGACGAAGGCCTGGATCTCCACCGCCTGGGTCGCTTCCGGACGCAGCGTCCTCAGCTCTTCGTCGTCGATGACGAGGTACTTTCCCTTCTCGTACTCGTACCCCCGGACGGTCTCGCTCCAGGGGACCTCCTTGCCGTCCATCTCGCACCGCCGGATGGTCTTGAGCCGTCCGTGGTCCTTGGCGTGGAGAAAGTGAAAGTGCACGTCCTCGTCGGCGCGTACGGCCGGGAAGAGCTTCACCGGAATGGTGACGAGGCCGAAGCTGATCGATCCGGTCCAGATGGCGTGCGGCATCGCGTGTCCTTTCGGAGAGCGGGCGGAAGCGGAAGGAGTGAAGCACCCACCATGCCGGATGCACGTCGTCGTGGCGAGCGGAAGAGGCGAACCTGGTCGTGGTGGCGACCGGGCTCGTTCGGCGCGACCATGGCGCCCCCATGCGCCGTGACGTTCGCTTGCGAGCCGCCGCGGAGCGGTGGCTCACCGCCCTCTCCCGTGCCCTGACGTGGGTCCGGCTCGAGCGCCTCTGTCTCTGCGTGCTCCTCCTGAACAAGGGGTACCGGCTCTACGCGCGCTGGGGCGTCATGTACGGCACCGACCCGAACGATCAGATCGAGGTCACGAACCTCCTCGGCTGGGGCCACATGAGCCTCGGGCTCAAGCAGTGCTTCAACTGCTACCAGCCGCCGCTGGGCTTTCTCATTCCGAAGATCGCCCTCGCCTTCGGCATGCACGACGTGACGGCGGCGGAGCTGTCGTCGTTCGTGGCGTACTTCGTCGCGTTCTTTCTCCTGCGCGCCACGCTCTCGTACCTCGGCGTCCTCGCCCGGCCCGCGGCGATCGTATTTCTCTATTCGACGGTCGCCATTCCGGTCAGCTCGTACCTCGCGCTGGCGATCACCCTCGATTCGTTCCTCTACGCGTGGGCGGCGGCCATCCTCTACACGTCGGTGCGGCTCTTCTGGGAAGTCCACCTCCCGCCGGGCGGCCGGCGCTGGCGCCGCGTCTGGGCCGTGCTCCTCGTGGCGCTGCTCGCCACCGCCCCGCTCGTCAAGATCTCCGGCTTCACCCTGTGCTCGATCCCGGTCCTCGTCGCGCTCGTGCAGCGCCGGGGTGCGGGGTGGCGCAAGCGGCTCGCGACGTCCCTCGTCCCCTGCGCCGTCGCGGTGGCGCTCGCCACCCCGTACTTCTACGAACGCTATTACAAGGAGACCGGTCACCTCCTCGTGACGAACCACGAGTGGCGGTTCCAGTCCGAGACCGACGCCGGCCGCGCCTGGCGCGATGAGCACCCGGTGCGGTTCTTCGTCGAGATGCTGCGCCTCAACCCGAGGGCGGACGCGGACCCGAACGTCATCGATCCGGACCGCGTGCGGCTGCACGACTGGTGGCGTCTCTACTGGGTGCAGCCGCAGTTCCTCGGCTTCGCCGGGGAGGACGCGTACCGCGCCAGCCGCGCCTACCTGGCCATCATGCCGGTCCTCGTGCTCGTCGGCCTCTTCGCCTTCGGGCGGCGTTGCCGCTCGGGCACGATCTGGTCGCGGCTGGGGTGGCTCTTCCTGCTCGAGGGCGCCGTCCAGCTCGCGAGCATGGTCCGCTACCTCTACGTGTATCCGGATGCGCTCCACGTCCCGGTGAAGCCGCAATACATCGCGCCCTTCCTCTGGGCCCTGGCCTACGCGCTCTCCGGCGTGGCCTCCGCGCGTTGGCTCTTCCCGTACTTCCTGGCCCGGCGCTGGCGCCTCGGGCGCCAGCTCCTCGTACTGCTCGTGCTGTTCCTGCAGGTCTACAGCGATCACCTGGCGATCTACGGACCGGTCCCCCCGTAGGCCCCAGGGACGCCCCCCGAAGAGGGCGCCCCTGGGATCCTTGGCGCTACTTCACCGAGAGAGCCGGCGCCGGTGCCGGGGTGCTCGCGTTCGCGGGAGCCGCCGGCGGCGTGGCCGGAGCCGTCGCCGGCGCCTCGGGCGTCGTGATGGGCGTCACCGTGACGCCGATCACGTTGCCCGTGACCTCCTGGATCGCCACCGGGCCCTTGGTCCCCCGCGCGGCGCGGGTGGCCTTGGCCTTCGCGCTGGCGGCCGCCTTCTGCTCGGTCGTCAGCGGTTTGCGCGCCTTTTTCGTCGGCACCCCGAAGTCGGCGAGCACGGTCGGCGAATTGCCGAACGTCGCCTTCACGTAAGCCACGTAGGCGGCCAGAAAGAGGAGAAGCGGCGGGAGCTTCGCCGCCTCCGCCGCCACGGCGGCCTTCGCGCTCGCCTGCGCGCTGGTCGTCGCGTTGCGGAGATCGACGATCTCCTGAAGGTTCGCCGAAACCTGGGCCACCGTGTAGCTCACTCCTCCGATCGTGAGCACCTGGCTCGCGTTCGTGAAGTGCTTCGTCGTCCCCTCGGAGAGACCCTCCGCGCGGGACATCGCGTTCGTCTTGCCGGTACCTGCCTTGATCGTCGTCGCCATGGGTGTGTTCCTTTCTCGAGGGGCTCGAGGCGCGGCGGGATTGCCGAACCTCGCCCCTCTCGATCAGGTCAATTCCCTTGGGCCCGATTTCGTCGCGCCCGGCGTGGTCGATTTCTCTCGCGCCTCTCCGTTCGTGGCCTTCACGGCCGGGGCTTCGCCTCGAGCCGTCGCTCCTGCTCGTCGAGGGCATCCTCCGCGCGAGCGCGCGCGGCACGGACCGCGGGCTCCTCGTCGCCGGCGGGGTCGAGCGTCCGCGCCTTCTCGAGATCGCCCAGGCAGCGGTCCCACTCCCCGGCGTCGCACGCCCGGAGCCCCTGCGTGCGCAGCGCCTGCGCCAGCGTCCCGGTCGGCGGTCGCGGCGGCGGTTGCGCCGTCGTCGTCCCCGGCGTCGGCACCACGTCCCGCGTCGCCACCCCGCCGAACGGCGCCGCGAAGAGGACCGCGACCAGCATCATCAGCGTCAGCATCCCCAGCGCCGCGAGCTTCGCCTTGAAGAGCTTGCGCATCCGCGCGAGGCGGTTCTTCACCGCGCTCTCGGTGAGCCCCAGCTCGGCGCCGATCTCCTTCGCCGACAGCCCATCGACGACCCCTTCGAGGATCGCCTCCCCGTGCTCGGGCATGTCACCCGCCTCGAATTGCCCCTCCAGCACCCTTCGCTGGCGCGCGAGGTCCACCGCGTCCGCCACCCGGCCGGGCGACCGCTCGACGGGCGCGTGGTCATCCGCCTCGGCCGAGAGGCCCGTGTCGTAGCGGCTTCGCTTCTTCGCGCGCAGCCGATCCTTGATGACCATGCGCTTCGCGATGGTGCACGCGAGGGCCTTCCATTCCCCGAGGTCGACCGGGAGTGGCTTCCGGCGCAGCGCCTCGAGGACCCGCATCTGCACCTGGGCCACCCCGTCGGGCAGCTCCGTGCGCGGCCATCCCGTCTGGATGAGGGTTCCTTCGATGGCGCGCGTGAGCTCTGGATGCGCGAGGAGCGCACTGGGGCTGGTGAGGAGGCGCCGGGGGAAGGCGTTGTCGTTGCTCGTGGCGCCGGCGGAGGATGCATCCGGGTCGAGGGTGGAGCCGTCGTCGAGGGTGGTGAGCATGGTCTTCGGCTGGATCGTGGGGTTCATGGCAAACGTGTCCTTTCGTTCGATCCGCAGGGGGATCGGAGCGGGTGGAGACGCCCAGGGAGGCCCCGCATGGGCAACCCCGGGTCGTCGTCCTGCCCCTCTGCCCCTTGAGTCGTTCGAGGAGCGTGTTTGCCCCCCCTGCCCCTGTCGATTGTGTCGATTTATCGGGAAGGGGTCATAAGAGATGGAGATTGCTGCGATCGAGGGGCAGCGAGGCATCGTTCGCGGGGGAGCGAGGCGTCGATCATGGGGGATCAAGGCATCGATCGGGGGCGATCGATGGATCGATGGCGGGGGATCGAGGCGTCGATCGCGGGGGCTCGAGGGATCGATGGCGCGGGATCGAGGGATCGATCACCGGGGACCGAGGCATCGATCACCGGGGATCGGAGTGTCGATCACGGGGGCTCGAAGCATCGACCGGTGGCGATCGATGGATCGATGGAGGCCGATCAGGGCATCGATCGGAGGGGAACGAGGCATCGATCGCCGGGATCGAAGGGATCCGTCGGGGAAGGTGCTCTCGTCGTCCCACGCACCGCCTCACTCGGTGCATTGCTCGAAGAGAAAGTCGGCCTCCCCGTCGCAATGGACGGTCGTGGTACCGCCATCGGGGCCCACCACCGTTTCGCCGTCGAACAGCGCCTGCGGGCACGAGAGATGACCCCAGATGCGGCCCGCGGCAACCGGCGGGTCGTCGTAGACGGGCTGGCCCTCGTAGGTGAACGCGATCGTGCAATCGCTCTCGCTGGCGGGGCCGAACGTTTCGCTCTGCCAGGACGCGGTGATTCCCTGTGCGCCCGCCATGGTGACCGCCCCGACGCCGGCCGGGGACGTGATGGTCAGCCCGCCTCCGCCCGTTCCCCCGACCGAGATCTGCAGGGACACGTCGAAGCCAGCGTTCACAGGAATCACGCTGCACGCGACCGCCACCGGCGCGCCGTTCTGGCTGCCGCCGTCCTGGACGACGTCCGGGATGCTGGGCGTCGGCGCCCCCACCATGAGCCAGGACTGCGCGATCCCGAAGTGGCAGACGGTCGTGGGGCTGCTGGGACCGGGCCCCATCGTCGCGAGCACGAAGCCCTGGGGCACGATGCAGCCCGGTCCGCACGACGCGTCGTTCGTCTCGTCGTCCCCGGCGCCCGTGCTCCCCGCATCGCCCCCGGCGGCGACGGAGCCGGAGCACGCCGCCGCGAGCAGCAGCAGCGCCGCGAGGATGCTCCAGCGGGGCCTCATGGCATCGACGCGGAGG
>JBEKGQ010000095.1:0-13524 GCA_050012715.1 Polyangiaceae bacterium | reverse complement strand
GGCGCCCGCGTCGACGATGCCGGCGCCGTAGAGCTTCGGCTCGTCCTTCGCGCGAGCGGTGCCGGTAAGCGCGTCGCGCACCGCCTCGGGGTCCGTCACGCCGAGCGACTCGACCATCGCCGCGATGCCGGCGACGTGCGGTGAGGCCATGCTCGTCCCGTTGAACGTGCCGAAGATCTCGCACTTGTTCGCGCCGCCGTTGCACACCGTCTGCTGCGTCACCGCGACGCCGGGGGCCGCGATGGCCACCTCCGGTCCGCGCGACGAGAACCAGGCGATCTTGTCCTTGTCGTCGGTCGCGCTCACGGCGATGACGCCGGGATACGCCGCGGGGTAGCCGACGCTCTTGCCGCTGTTGCCCGCCGCCGCCACGATGACGACGCCCTTGCCGAGGGCGTGGTTCACCGCGTCCTCGATGATCTTGCTCTTGATCGGTCCGCCCAGGGACATGTTGATGACCTGGGCGCCGTTGTCGGCCGCGAAGCGGATGCCCTCGGCCACGTTGGCCACCGTGCCGAAGCCCTGCTTCGAGAGCACCTTCACCGGCATCAGCGTGGCGCAGTACGCGAGGCCCGCCGTGCCGACGCCGTTGTTCGTCGTCTGCGCGATCGTGCCCGCCACGTGCGTCCCGTGCCCGTGGTCGTCGGCGGCCTCGGCGTTGTCGCCGACGAAGTTCCAGCCGCCCTCGCACCGGGTGCCGGCGAGATCCGTCCCGCGCGAGAAGGGTCCCTTGTCGAAGCACGCGACGCCGGTGTCGATCACCGCGACGGTGATGCCCTGACCGCACGAGTAGCCCCACGCGCTCTCGGCGCCGACGCGCTTCAGGTGCCATTGCTTGCTGGCGTAGAGCGGATCGTCGGGGACGAAGGTGGCGCGGTAGAGCGCCATCGGCTCGGCGTGCTCGACGCGCGGATCGTGCGACAGGGCGTCGAGGATGGCCGGCTCGCGCGCCACGTCGACGTCGGCGACCTCGAGCTTGTCGTGGGTCGTGCTCCAGCCGCTGTTCGGGTGCATCACGATCCCGAGCTTCGCGTCGAGGTCGGTCACGTCCGCGTCGCTCGCGTCGTCGCGCAGGTCGACCGCGATCTCGCCGGGGACGTCGGCGGCGCCGACCGTCTCGTCACCGAAGGTGGGCGCCTCGGTCGCGGGCTCGACCGTCGGCGAAGCGGCGACCTGCGCCGGCGCGTCGTGAGCGAAGAGCGCCAGGGTCGCGAAGAGACCGACGCCGAGCGGGGCAAGGATACGGGGTCGCATGGCAGTCACCTCATCACGACGCGATTTTTCGGGAGGACGTTCGAGGTCGGCAGGTTCACGATTTCAACTGGCGATCGTCGCCCACCACGCGCGCGCACTGCCCGAGGAGCAGCGCGTGACCGAGGCACAGGGCAGCGTAGATCATCACCGGGCGCAGCGCCGTCCACACGAGCGCCACCCGCAGCCAGGGATGCACGAAGCCCGGGATCGTCGCGATGGCCCAGCTGAGCAGGAGGCACCCTCCCAGAACGACCGCGCTCAGCATCCCGTTCCAGCGCGCTCCACCGCTCGCCCGCTCGGCCGTCTTCGCGTCGCGCGACAGAAGCCGGACGCCGAGCGGGATGAGCCGCAACGAGAGGAGCGACTGGAGCAGCGCCGCGGCCCCGATGGCCGCCGTGACGCCGAGGCCGAAGGGGCGCGCGACGCCGAGCTTGAGCTGGAGGACGACGAGCACCGTGCACACGGCGGGGACGAGCAGCCACGGGATGGCGAGCTGGCCGACGACGAAGCTCAGCCATGCGGTGAACCGCACGAGGATCGGCGCGCGGCGCTTCTTCGGGTCGTCCCCCGCCGTGGCCCACAGACGCCGACCGCGAGGCTCGACGTACAGGTAGAGACAGGTGGGCAGGATGGCGGCGAAGAGAAACGCCAGTGCTCCCGCCGTGATGGTGAGGCCCAGGGGTAGCGTGAAAGCAGTCTCCATCGAGGGGTCTACCTTTGGCGGGCGGGGTTTCTTCCCCCGTAGAACAGTCGTAACGACTGCAGATTGGACGCGCCAGGGGCGGCGGAAGTTCTACCGCCCCGGCCGCATCTTCTTCACGAGCTCGACGAGCTCGGTCATGAGCTGGGGTCCCTTCTGCAGCGACCGCACGCCGAGCTGCTCCAGCAGATCGACGTCGGCCTTGGTCGCCCTTCCGCTGACGGAGACGACCAGGCACCCGTCGCCGAGCTGCATCCCGCGGAGCAACATGCACACCTCGATGCCGTTGATGTCCGGCAAGTCGAGGTCGAGCAGCATGAGATCCGGCACGCGGCGGCGCACCGCGCGGACCGCTTGCCGTCCGTCGCCGGTCTCCTCGATCTCCGCGTCGGGCACCGCGGCGTGCACATAGAGCGAGAGCGCCGCGCGCATGTCGGCGTCGTCGTCCACCACGAGCACGTGGAACGGCCGCTTCTCGCCCCCCGGCGCGAGGCGCGTGCGGAGCGCGCGGAGCTGCCACAGCGCCGCCTCCGAGCCTTGCGGGCGATCGTGCGCGTCGGGGGCCATCATCTGCGCGATGAGGTCGTCGACCTCGGCGGGGACCTCGGAGCGATATTCTCGGACGCGAGGCAGCGGCGGCCGCGTCTTGGCGCGATAGAGCTCCACCGGCTCGCCCCCGTCGAACGGCGGCATGCCGGTCAGCAGCTCGTAACCGAGAACCCCCAGCGCGTAGACGTCGACCATCGCGGCGGCTCCTTCGGCCACCTCCGCGGACAGCGCCTCGGGGGCCATGTACTGGAGCGACCCCACGACGCTCCGGTGGCCCGCGCGATCGGCGTGCGGCAAGACGAGGCCGAAGTCCATGAGCACGACGCGTCCCCCCGGCGCGAGCATCACGTTCCCGGGCTTCACGTCGCGGTGCGCGAGGCCCGCGCGGTGCACGACCGAGAGCGCGTCGGCGACCGCGACGAGGAGCTCGAGGGCCTCGACGAGGCCGAACCGCTCGCCGCGCGCGCGGCGCTCCGCCAGCAGGCGGTCGACGCTGAGGCCGCGCACGCGCTCCATGACGAGGAACGGCTCGCCCCGGTGCATTCCCATGGCGTGCACGGTGACGACGCCCGGGTGGTGGATGGCGGCGAGCGCGCGCCCTTCGCGGAGCAGGTACTCGGCGCCCACCCCGGGGCGCACCACCTTCAGCGCGACGCGCCGGTCGAGGACGCGATCGTGCACCTCGTAGACCTCTCCCATGCCGCCGGAGCCGAGGAGCGAGCGCACCTCGTAGGTCTCGTCGACGAGCTCGCCCGCCGCGAGGACGTGCTGCGGATCGGTCGAGGGGGGAGGCGCCTCGGTCCGCTTCTCGTTCACCTCGCTCATGCCGTCACCGCGCGGCCGCGCGCTCGGCCTCGGCGCGAGCCTCCACCAGATGGGCCGCGATGCGGGCGCGCGCTTCGTCGCCGGGGGAGGCGTCGAGCAGGAGCGCCTCTTCGATGGCGCCCGCCGCGGCGCCCAGCGCCGCGAAGCCGTACGTCGACGCCGAGCCGCGGAGCTTGTGGGCGGCCCGGCGGGCCTCCTCCCAGGCGCCTCCCGCGACGTGGGCGTGGAGATCGGCGACCTTGGCTGGCAGGCTGTCGGCGTACTGCCGCTGCGCCGCCAGGATGAGGGCGTCGATCGACGAAGGCTCCGCCGTGTCCATGGGCGATCAGTGTAGCCCCCGGGCTCCCCGCGATGGATAGCTTCCATGGAAGGGCCCGTGCCGGCGCGTCGAGAAGCACGGAGCCGAGCGCGCGGCCAACGAGGACGACCTGGCCGAAGCGTCTCGCCTCTTTCAGCAGGCGCTACCCCACGGCGTGCGCTCGCGCGAGATGTTCTTCGAGGCGGCGTGGATGGCTTCGCGGATCGGCGCGGTCGACGTCGCCTTCGCCGACCTGGACGCGCTGCGCGCGATGGGAATCGCGGACACGCGCAAGCTCGACACACGCCGGGATCTCGAGGCCGTGCGCCGGGATCCTCGGTGGCCGGCATGGCTCGATCGCGCCAAGGCGGTCGCCGAGCCGATTCACGATCCCGACGCGGCGCGGATCTCCACCGACGACATCGACCGCTTCTGGAAAGCCTACGACGACGCCCGGGGCGCCCCCGACCCCGCCGCGATCTACGACCGCGAGTACGTCGACCCCGCGTCGCCCGGGCTCCAGGCCTTTCTCGCTCTCCGCGTCGGGACGGCGGAGAATCTCGCGGCGCGAGTCCGCCAGTCCGCGCCGTACTACGAGTCCGTGCGCGAGAGCACCCGGCGGGTGCACGCGCTCGAGCCGCGATTCCGCGCGATCGAGCGGCGCCTGCTGGATCTCGTGCCCGACGCGACGTTCCCGGACGTGAGCTTCGTCATCGGCGCGCTGCAGTCGCAGGGGACTTCGTCCGCCGACGGCGTGATCATCGGGGCCGAGCAAGCGTGCCGGACGCCCCAATCGCGGGTGGACGGACTGGACCCGGGGATGCGCGACCTGCTCGGCTCGTTCGACGACCTCGAGCACCTCGTCGCGCACGAGCTCGTCCACTTCCAGCAGCACTTCGCCCGCGAGACATCGCCGCTCGACCAGACGCTGAAGGAGGGAGGGGCCGACCTCGTGGCCGAGCTCACCTCGGGCGCCACCGCGAACGAGTCGCGACGCGCCTACGGCGGCGAGGCACACCACTCGGGGCAGGGACATGCCCAGCACGCGGAGCAAGGCACCTCCGTGCGCGAGCGAGGCACGCCGGTCCTGGCGTGACCGCGACCGCTCCCGCGGCGAGGCACACCGCTCGCGCAATGGCAGGCCTCACGCGCGAAGCAAGGCGCGTCGGTGCGCGAGGGAGGCACTCGTCCCGCGGAGTGGTCGTGATCGCATGCGGTGCAAGGCATACCGCTCCGCGCGGAAGGCACATCCCTCGGCCCATGAGGCACACATCGCCGGCAGACAGGCACCTGCTTCGGCGAGGTGCATGCCTACCTCCACGAGTCATTTGCCAGATGCGGCGAGATTGGCACCTCCGCCGCGCGGCAAAGAGCCTAGGACGAGCAAGTGAGCGCCATTCTTCCGACTGAAGGCACATGGCCGCGACCGTGGATTGCCTTTCTCCGGTACCGTGGCACACATCTCGTCCCTCCAAGCGCCATGCTCGACGAGCCATGTGTCTCTTCGCGCGCACTTGGCGTGTTGCTGGCAAAAACTGTGTGCCACGCTCGCGGGAACGATGGCCAAACACGCGAGGCGGAGCGTCTACCTCATCATCCGGGATGCCAAGCGCTACGCCATGGTCCCCCCAAGCGCGCCGAGGCCCCGGCGAAGTAACAGGTCAATTTCTCGTCGGCGCCCCGCTCGATAGGGCCAACGCCTCTTCGATCGTGTCGATCAGCGTCTGCCGCGGGCAGGGCTTCGGGAGGAACCGAAAGACGAGCTCGGGATTCGCGGCAATGCCGCCCGCCGCTCCCGCGCCACTCAGCAAGATGCGGACGATCTCCGGGAACCGCTCCCGGACCTGGGCGAGAAAGACGCCGCCATCCATGCCGGGCATCCGGTAGTCGGAGACGACCACCCGCAGCCCCGGGTCACGCGCGAGGATGTCGAGGGCCGCCTGCCCGCTGCCACCGGAGATGACCTCGAAGTGCTTTCTCAGGGTCGCGGCCAGACTCTTCAGGATCATGGGCTCGTCGTCCACGAAGAGTATTCGCGGGCGTACGCGGACGGCGACGCCGCCCGAGATCGCGGGCAGGGTCACGTCGGGGGGAATGCTCGGCGGTCGCGCCGGGCCCCTCGACGCGGCGAGCACGAAGGAGTGGAGAAGACCCATGTGCGCTCAGCTGATCCCGGCCGCGGGCGTCCCGTGGCCCGCGCAGTGAAGGCGCACGAAGAACGTCGTGCCCTGGCCGACCACCGTTTCGTACGTCAGCGTGCCGCCGTGCCTCTCCGTCACGAACGACCACGCGAGCGCGAGGCCCTGCCCCGTTCCCACGCCGACATCCTTGGTCGTGAAGAACGGCTCGAAGATGTGCTCGCGAACGTCCTCCGGGATGCCCGTGCCCGTGTCGCTGACGCTGATGACGACGTCCTCGCCCTCCATGCGGGTGCGGACGCCCAGGTGCCCCTTCGTGCCCGTCGACCTCACGACGTCGCCGATCGCGTGGGCGGCGTTGACGACGAGGTTGAGCACGACCTGGTTGATCTGGTCGATGTGACACACGACCAGCGGCAGCTCGGCGAGCTCGGTCTCGAGCTCGGCGAGGTGCATGTATTCGTTCCTGGCGATGGTGAGCGTGTTGGCGATCGCGCGATTGAGATCGACGGGCAGCATCTCCAGCTGCGCCGGATGGGCGAACTCGCCGATGGACTTGATGATGCTGGACACGCGCCCGAGCCCATCGACGCAGCGGTCGAACGCCTCCGGCACGCTCTCGCGGAGAAAGGGGAGGTCGGCCTCCGCCTCGGCCACGCCGACGGCGGCGAGCGCGTCGCGGATCGCCTCCGGCGGGGATGCCTGCGTGACCAGGAGAGCGAGGCTCTGCAGCCGGTCGACGATGGTCAGGATGTCTTGCAGGCCTTCGCGCAAGAACACGAGGCTGTCGCTCACGAACTGGATGGGGGTGTTGATCTCGTGGGCGATGCCCGTGGCGAGGGTCCCGACGGCGGCCATCCGCTGCGCGGCGGTGGCCGCGAGCTCCGCCCGCCGGAGCTCGGTGATGTCCTGGGCGACGAGCACGACTCCCACGACGCGACCGCCGCGGCTCATCGGACCCATGTGGCTGGTGAACCAGAGCTTTTCGCCGTTGGGTCCCGGGACGTTCGTCTCGTAGGTCTTCGAGGCCCCCGTCTCCAGACAGGCGCGAAACCAGACTCGAAGCGAGTCGTGCTGCTCCGGGGGCATGTACTTCAGCCAGTGGGAGCCGACGACGTCCTTCTTGTCGAACTGCGGAAGGACGCGGTTGATGTATTTCAGGTAGCCGCTCTCGTCGATCGCGATGATGAAGCCGGGCGCGTAGTCGAGGACGGTATTGAGGAGGTCCCGGCTACGCAGCAACTCCTCCGCCGCAAGATCATCGACCATGGGACACACGACCGCCCTCCCCGTCCCAAGCGACTTAACACACGCACCTCGCGCCGCGGCCGATATCGTGCTCGGGTCCGCCAGCGTCCGGTCGTGCATCCTGCCTGCCGTCGTTCTCATATTGCGCGAGGAACGAACCGGTGGCCTCGAGGTCCTGGGATCTGGCGGGGAGTTGGCCAGCTCGACCGTTGGACAGGTTCTTGCTCGTGCCGCGGCCGGGGCCGGGTCCTCCCGGAGGAGACATGATCGACGAAGGAATCGTCGCGGCAGCAGCCGTCGGCAGGGAAGCGGAGCGCCCCAAGGCGCTGCTCGACACGGGGGCGCTGCAAGCCGCCATCTTCAACAGCGCCAACTTCTCGAGCATCGCCACGGACGCCAAGGGCGTCATCCAGATCTTCAACGTCGGCGCCGAACGCATGCTCGGTTACACGGCCGCGGAGGTGATGAACCGGATCACCCCGGCCGATCTCTCCGATCCGCAAGACGTGCTGGCCCGGGCCGAAGCGCTGAGCGTCGAGCTGGGGACTCCCATCACGCCGGGCTTCGACGCGCTGGTCTTCAAGGCCTCGCGCGGCATCGAGGACATCTACGAGCTCACCTACGTCCGCAAGGACGGGAGCCGCCTGCCCGCCATCGTGTCGGTCACCGCGTTGCGCGACGCGCTGGGCGTCATCATCGGCTACCTGCTCATCGGCACCGACAACACGGCGCGGAAGCTCGCCGAGCAGGCCGTGCTCGAGGCCGGGGCCCTGCAGAAGGCCATCTTCAACAGCGCCAACTTCTCGAGCATCGCGACCGACGCCAAGGGCGTCATCCAGATCTTCAACGTCGGCGCCGAGCGGATGCTGGGCTACGCCGCGTCCGACGTCGTCGACAAGGTCACGCCGGCCAACATCTCCGACCCGGGGGAGATCGTCGCCCGCGCGAGCGCCCTGAGCCTCGAGTTCGGCACGCCCATCGCACCGGGGTTCGAGGCCATGGTCTTCAAGGCGTCGCGGGGCATCGAGGACATCTACGAGCTGACCTACGTCCGCCGCGATGGGAGCCGCTTGCCGGCGGTGGTGTCGGTGACCGCGCTCCGCGACGCCCAGGCCGTCATCATCGGCTACCTGCTCATCGGCACCGACAACACCGCGCGCAAGCAGAGCGACGAGGAGCGCACCCGGCTCGATCAGCGCCTCCGCGACCAGCACTTCTACACGCGCTCGCTCATCGAATCGAACATCGACGCGCTCATGGCCACCGACCCGCGCGGCATCATCACCGACGTCAACAAGCAGACCGAGGCCCTCACCGGGTGCACCCGCGACGAGCTCATCGGGGCTCCGTTCAAGAACTACTTCACCGACCCGGCGCGCGCCGAGGCCGGCATCCACCGCGTGCTGACCGAGGGCCGGGTCACCAACTACGAGCTGACCGCGCGCGCCCGGAGCGGACAGCTCACTTTCGTCAGCTACAACGCGACGACCTTCCACGATCGAGACCGCCGGCTCCAGGGCGTCTTCGCCGCCGCGCGGGACGTCACCGAGCTGAGGCTCGTCGAGCAGACCCTCCAGCAGAAGAACGTGGAGCTGGAGGACGCGAGCCGGATGAAGTCCGAGTTCCTCGCCAACATGTCGCACGAGCTCCGGACGCCGCTGAACGCCATCATCGGCTTCTCCGAGGTGCTCAAGGACGGTCTCCTCGGCGAGATGACCGACCAGCAGCGCGGCTTCATCGGCGACATCTTCAGCAGCGGCACGCACCTGCTCTCGCTCATCAACGACATTCTCGACCTCTCCAAGGTGGAGGCCGGCAAGATGCTGCTCGACCTCGAGCCGGTCGACGTGGCGTCGCTCTTCGCCAACAGCCTGTCGATCGTCCGCGAGAAGGCGGCGCTCCGGCACATCCGCGTGTCGATGGAGCTCGCCCCGGACCTCGCGTCGACGATGGCCGACACGCGGAAGGTCAAGCAGATCGTCTACAACCTGCTCTCGAACGCGGTGAAGTTCTCCGTCGAGGGGGGGCAGGTCACCTTGCGCGTCCGCGCCGTCCCCCGGGCCGAGGTGGGGGCTCTCTCCGGCCCGTGGAAGGGCCGGAGCCTGCCGCAGCCGGAGAACGCGTTCGCCGACTTCGTCGAGATCGCCGTCACCGACAGCGGCATCGGCATCCCGCCGGAGGCGCTCGAGCAGCTCTTCAAGCCTTTCAGCCAGGTCGACCGGGGGCTCGCGCGCAAGTTCCAGGGGACGGGCCTCGGGCTCGCGATGGTCAAGCTGCTCGCCGAGCTGCACGGCGGCTCGGTGGCCGTAACGAGCGCGGTGGAGCAGGGCTCGTGCTTCACGGTCTGGCTCCCGCTGCGCGCGGCGGAGCCGGCGATGGTCGCCCCCGGGGCCAAGGTGTCGGCCCGCAACTCCAATCGCCCCGGCGTGGCCACCGCGCTGGTGGTCGAGGACGACTTCAAGGCCGCGGACGTCCTCCGCGTCCAGCTCGAGTCGGAGGGCTTCCGGGTGCTGCACGCGGCGTCGGCCGAGGCGGCGATGGTCATCGCGGTGCAGCAGCCGCTCTCGCTCATCACCCTCGACATCCTCCTCCCCAACATGGACGGCTGGGAGTTTCTCGAGCGCATCAAGCAGGTCCCTTCGCTCACCCGCGTCCCGGTCGTCATCACCTCCATCATGGCCGACAAGACCCGCGGCTTCGCGCTCGGGGCGGCGGCGATCATGCAGAAGCCGATCACCCGGCAGGAGCTCTACGAGTCGCTGGTCGAGCTCGGCCTGTTCCCGCTCGCCAAGGGCGCGAGCCTCAAGGTCCTGGCGGTCGACGACGATCCGAAGGCGGTCGAGCTCATCGCGGTCCGGGTCCTCGGCCTGGCCAGCACCGTGCTCCGCGCCTACGGGGGGAAGGAGGCCATCGACGTCGCCCAGCGCGAGCTGCCGGACCTCATCGTGCTCGATCTGACCATGCCGGAGGTCAACGGCTTCGACGTGGTCGACGCGCTGCACGCGCGACCCGACACGGCGAAGATCCCGATCCTCGTCGTCACCGCCAAGGAGATCACCGAGGAGGACCGCCGCCGACTGAACGGCTCGGTCACGAGCATCATGGGCAAGGCCCAGCTCGATCGAGACGGTTTCCGGCAGGAAGTGCGGCGGGCGGTCTCCGGCCGCCAGCTGGTGGCCTGACCATGGCGAGGATCCTGGTCGTCGAGGACAACATCACCAACATGACGCTGGTGGCGTTCCTCCTCGCGCAGGCGGGCCACACGGTGCTCAAGGCCTCGGACGCGGAGAACGCCATCCGCATGGCGCGCGAGGAGCGGCCGGCCCTCGTCCTCATGGACATCCAGCTCCCGGGAATGGATGGCCTCGAGGCCACCCGGGCGCTGAAGCTCGACGAGGCCACGCGCGCGATTCCCGTCATCGCGCTCACCGCGCTGGCGATGAAGGGCGACGAGGAGCGCATCCGAGGCGCAGGCTGCAACGGGTACATCGCCAAGCCGATCCGGTACCAGGACTTCCTGACGACGGTGGCGGCCGCCCTCGTGGTCGGGGCATGAGCGCGAGGCCCAACATCGGCCGGGAGCCCCCGACGGTGCTGATCGTCGACGACGAGCGCGCCAACCGGGCCCTCCTGGAGGTGATGCTCGCGCCGGAGGGCTACGCGTTGCGGACCGCGGCCAGCGGCGAGGAAGCGCTCGCCCTGATCGAGCGCGAGCCGCCCGACCTCATCCTGCTCGACATCATGATGCCGGGGATGGACGGCTTCGAGGTGGCCGCCGCCGTCCGCGCCCGTCCCGCGACGAAGCACGTGCCCATCATCATGGTCACCGCCCTCGAGGACCGCCAGGCCCGGCTGCGGGGTCTGGTGGCCGGCGCCGAGGACTTCGTCTCCAAGCCCGTCGATCGCGCCGAGCTCATCGCGCGGGTGAAGAACCTCATCCGCCTCAAGGCGTACGGCGACTACCACGACAAGTACAGCCGCCTGCTGGAGGCGGAGGTCGGTACCCGGACGCAGGACCTCATCGAGAGCGAGCGCCTCTACCGCTCGACGTTCGACGACGCCCCGGTCGGCATCGCGCACGTGGCGCTCGATCGGACCTGTCTGCGGGTGAACCAGCGCCTCTGCAGTCTCCTCGGTTACTCGCGCGAGGAGCTCGAAGGCCGGAGCCCCCTGGCGCTGCTCCAGGTGGAGGACGTCCCCGGCGAGGCGGAGGCCCTGCGCCGGATGGCCGACGGCGCGATGGATCGGTACTCGGTCCCGGAGAAACGCTACACGCGCAAGGACGGCGCCTATGTGTACGCCCGGGTCAAGCGGTCGGTGCACCGTGACGCGGCGGGCAAGGCTCTCTACTTCATCACCGTCATCGAGGACATGACCGAGTGGCGCGCGCTCGAGGCCCAGGTGCGCCAGGCGAGCAAGATGGACGCAATCGGGCAGCTGGCGGCCGGCGTCGCGCACGACTTCAACAACCTCCTGTCGGTGGTGCTCAGCTACTGTGATCTGCTCATCGACGACCTGCCGGAGGGCCATTCGATGCGCACCGATCTGGGGGAGGTGCGCGCCGCCGGGCTGCGCGCGGTCGACCTCACTCGCCAGCTGCTGGCCTTCAGCCGGCGGCAGGTGCTCCAGCCGCGGGTGATGGACCTGAGCGAGATCGTCATTGGCATGGAGAAGATGCTCCGGCGCCTCATCGGCGAGGACGTGCAGCTCATCACCCCATCGGGCCCGGGCGGGGCTAGGATCCTCGTCGACCCCGGGCAGATGGAGCAGGTCGTCATGAACCTCGTGGTGAACGCGCGCGACGCCTTGCCCGCCGGAGGCACGATCCGGATCGACGTGGCGGAGACGACGCTCGACGCGGCGTTCGCGTCCGAGCACGTGGGCGTGACCCCCGGTCCGCACGTCGTCCTGACCGTGACCGACAGCGGCACGGGCATCGACAAGGCGACCCAGGCCCGCATGTTCGAGCCCTTCTTCACCACGAAGTCCGTCGGCCGAGGGACGGGCCTCGGGCTGGCCACCGTCTTCGGCATCGTGCGGCAGAGCGACGGGACGATCTGGGTGGAGAGTGAGCTCGGCAAGGGGACGACGTTCCTGCTCTATTTCCCGAAGGTGACCGTCGGCTCGGTGAGGCCGTCGCTGGCGCCGGCCAAGGTGGTGCCGGCGCTGCGCGGGTCGGAGACGATCCTCCTCGTCGAGGACGAGGCGCCGGTCCGTTCCCTCGCGAGCACCATCCTCCGCAAGTACGGGTACGACGTCCTCGAGGCCCAGGGCGGCGGCGACGCGTTCCTCCTCTGCGAGCAGCACGAGGGCGTCATCGATCTGCTCCTGACCGACGTGGTCATGCCGCGGATGAACGGGCGTCAGTTGGCCGAGCGGCTCGCGCCCCTGCGGCCGGCGATGAAGGTCCTCTACATGTCAGGCTACACGGACGACGAGGTCCTCCGGCACGGCATCAACGATGCGACCATCGCATTCATCCACAAGCCGATCACCCCCGAGACGCTCGCCAACAAGGTCCGCGAGACGCTCGGCGAGACGCCCGACGCGGCACGACTGAACGGAGTGAGCCCATGACCGCGGACGCCATCCGATTGCTCCTGGTCGACGACGACACGGCGGTGCTCCGGGCGTACGAGAGGTCTCTCGCGCGCCAAGGCACCACCGTGACCACCGCCCGCAACGGCAAGGAGGCCGTGGCGCTCGTGAAGTCGGGCTCGTTCGACGTCATCGTCAGCGACATCACGATGCCGGAGATGACGGGCATCCAGTTCCTGAAGGCGGTCCGAGCGCACGACCTGCAGGTGCCGGTCATCCTGATGACGGGGGCGCCGGATCTGGAGTCGGCGGCGCGAGCGGTCGAGTACGGCGCGTTTCGATACCTGACGAAGCCGGTCGACATGCCTCTGCTGCGCGAGACGGTCGAGCGCGCGGCGAGGCTTCACAAGCTGGCCGAGGTCAAACGCGCCGCGCTCGACCTTCCGGGAGCCAGCGGCGGCATGCTCGGCGAACGGGCCGCCCTCGACGTCCGCTTTGCTCTCGGTCTCAGCCGGCTCTGGATGGCGTTTCAGCCCATCGTGGGGTGGCGGCAGCGAAGCATCTTCGGCTACGAGGCCCTACTCCGCTCCGACGAGCCGCAGATGAGGAGCCCCGCCGACATCCTCGACGCGGCGGAGCGACTGGGACGCCTCCACGATCTCGGCCAGCTCGTTCGCGCCCGGGTCGCGACCGCGGCGGTCGACGCTCCGGCCGGAGCGAAGCTGTTCGTCAACCTGCACTCGGCCGATCTCAACGACGAGGAGCTGTTCTCGCCCGAGGCGCCACTCTCCCGGATGGCGGACCGCGTCGTGCTGGAGGTGACCGAGCGGGCGTCGCTCCACGGTGTGAAGGACGTCGTGGCCGGCGTGGCCAAGCTGAAAGCGCTCGGTTACCAGATCGCCATCGACGATCTCGGGGCGGGCTACGCCGGCCTCACGAGCTTCACCCAGCTCGACGCCGAGGTCGCCAAGCTC
>JBEKGQ010000094.1:0-13611 GCA_050012715.1 Polyangiaceae bacterium | reverse complement strand
CACCATCTCGGCCCGATAGGCGATGGCCTCGAGCACGCCCGCGCGCAGCAGCGCCGGGAGCACACGGAGCGAGCCGAGCGCGCTCACGAGCCCACCTGCAAAGCTGGAGCGCAACGGTAATTTGCCGCCGCCTCGCCACGAGAGTCAGCGGATCTGCTACGTCGATCCGCGTGCACGTGGACCCGCGTACCGCAACTCCCTGCCGAACGGTGGCCTTTTCGCCCGATGGCACGGTGGTGGCCGAGGCTAACTACCTGGGGTTCATCACTCTCCGCGACGCGAGCTCCGGTGATCTCCTGCGCCGCTTCCTGGCGCAGACGGCGCTGGTCGAGACGATCCGCTTCGAGGAGCGCTCCGGGCTGCTGCTCCTCGTCGGCGCGGGGTTCGAGGGGGGCCGCGATGCGGGTGTCGTGAAGGTCGTCGACCCCCGCACGGGCCGCCGAGTGGCGGAGCTGCGCGGGCACTCGGACGATGCGACGGACGTCGTCGGCCTGCCGGGCGAACGGCGGCGCGTGGTCAGCGTGGGGCTCGATCGTCGCGTGGTGGTGCACGACATCGAGGATCCGGCCCGGACCTGGGCGTGGAGCGACTACGAGGACTACGTCAACACCTGCGCGCCTCGCCCCCATCACCCGGGCCAGCTCGCGGTGGCGGGCGACTCACCGTACTCGTACGTGCTGGACGCCGACGCGCGGACGGTCCTCGCGCGGCTGGACACGCCCGGGGATACGAACGGCCTCCAGTGGAGCGAGGACGGGCGCTTCGTCCTCGTGGCGGACGATTTCGGTCGACTGCTGTACTTCGACGGCGCGGCGGGCTGGAAGCTGGCGGGGGAGTCGCGCGTCGGTGGCGCAGCCAAGCGCATGGTCGTCGACCCGGCAAGACCCTGGCGCTCGCTGGTGGCCTGCTACGACGGACGCGTGTGGTCGGTGCCGCGGACACCGGATGGCGGCGAGCCATGCGTCGAGGTCGAGCGCCGGCGCGGCATGTGGGGCATCAACGTAGCCGCCACGTCGACGCGCCTGGCGGTGCCGAGCTTCTTCGACCGCGCGTATCTCATCGAGCGCGACGCGCGTGGTGGCGCCAGGGTCGACGTAGGCCCGCCGCCCAACCCGACGTTCGGCTGCAACTGGGTGGCCGTACATCCGTCCGGCGAGGAGCTCGCGGTCACGCACGACGACGGCCGCATCCGCATCCGCGACACCACGGACGGCAAGCTCCTGCGCACGCTGGGGCCCGACTCGGACTCGCTGACCATGGGGGCCGCCTTCCACCCGACCCTGCCCCTCCTGGCCACCATCGACTTCTACGGAGAGCTGCTCATCTTCGACCACGAGGCGGGTCGCGTCGTCTGGCGGAAGGACCTCGGCTTCGGACCAGGCATCTCCGTCGATTTCAGCCCATGTGGTCGCTGGCTCGCGGCAGGCGGCTACCACTGGCATGGTCGCGTCTTGCCGCTCGACGGGGAGGGCAAGCCCACCGCCGTGCACGAGCTCGAAGCCCGCAACCGGGGCGTCGTGAAGAGCGTGGCGTTCGCCGGTCCCGGGCGATTGCTCGCCGCGTCGGGGGATGGCGCGCTCGTGGTGCACGACCTCGTCGGCCCCCAGTTCGCAGCCACCCGTTGCATCCGAGGTGCGCCGCCGATGGAGCTGTGCAACGGCGTCGCCGCGTCCCCCGACGGTCGCGTGGCGTACGTCGTCTCGCGCGATCAGTCGCTTCGGGCGTTCGATCTCGAGTCCGGAGAGCCTCTGGCGACAGGGCTCGCGCACGTGCGTGGCGTAAAGTGCGTTCACGTGTCGGAGTGCGGCCGGCACGTGGTGACCGGGTCGTACGATCGCACGGTCCTGCTGTGGAATTCCCACGACCTCACGGTGCGTCTGCCGCCCGTGCGTCTCGCGAACTCCGGCGTCTCCGGCGTGCGCTGTCGCGGTGGGCGCGCATACACGTGCTCGTTCGACGGCGTCGTGTCCGCACTGGAGATCGCCACCGGCCGCGTCCTCTGGTGCCGCACCGCGGCGGACGTCGCCGATGGTCACTGAGAAGACGCTCCGGCGTCCGGGCTTCGTTTTCGTGGAGCTCTATGTCGAGGACCCGGCGTACTACGTCCGCATCTTCCGCGATGCGCTTGGATTCGAGGTCCTGCGCGACGAGGGGACCTTCGTCGAGCTGCGGTCGTCGCGGGGGCTGGTCATCTTGAACACGTTCGAGGACCCGGAGCCAGGGCACCCCTTCGAGCACTACCGGCGCGACGCGAGGCGCGGGGTCGGGGTCGAGATCGGCATCGTGACCGACCAGATCGAGGAGACGTGGAAGCTCGCGCGGCGCATCGAGGATTGCGTCGTGACCGACATCGTCCACCAAGAGTGGGGCATGACCGACTACCGCATCCTCACGCCACACGGTTATTACCTCCGCGTGACGACGCCGCCCGGCTAGAAAGCGGACCCCGACCTGTAGCCCGGGGCGGTGCGATATTCCCCGCGGCCCTTCTCTTCTCCTCCGCCCGCCCCCGAAGCTACCGCGACCCCGACATCGCCACCCGATCGCCGCCGCTCGCGGCTCTCTCGCCGCAGCACTTCTTCACCTTCTTGCCGCTCGCGCACGGGCACGGGTCGTTGCGCCCGATGGGCTGCGGCGGGAGGGCCGCGAGCTGCCTGGCCGGCGGGTACGGCACCGGCCGCGCCGTCCGCCCCTTCGCCGCAGCGGCGTCGATGCCGGCGATGACCCCGTCGAGCCGCTCTCCGGTCAGCCACGCCCGCGCCTCCTCCTCGAGCTTGCGGGCCCGTACGATGTAGCGGCTGTGGTGGTGCTCCGCGTCGATGTGCGCGACGGCGCGGTAGCCGCGCGGCACGCGGATGAGCGCGTTGCCTCCGGGGAAGCAGTACGTCCCCCACTCGCGCGCGTTCAGCGCCGGCCAGTCGACCCCGAAGCGCATCTGCGCGACGAGCTGCACGCCGACGAACGCGCGCGCCTCGTCGAAGTTGAACGGCGCGAGGTACGCCTCTTCGTCCCGCTCCGGGACCGACTCCGGCACCCCGTAGGGCAGCCCGAAGGCGACTCCGTAGTTCGCCTTCGTCGTGTCCCCGAAGGAGGCGTGGATGCACTCGTGGATCATCGCGCCGACGAGCCGGCGGTACACGCACTCCCCAAAGCGAACGGCGACCCCTCGGTAGCTCGGGTCCCCGCGTTGCTGGGCCTCGCGCCACAAGAGATCGCCGTGGATTTCGTAGAGGGGGATGTAGCCCCACCCCCGGAGGGCGTCGTCGAGGACGTAGAGCGCCTCCACCGCGCGAGCGCGCTGCTCGACGGTGAGCGTCGAGTGGCAATCGCCGAAGCACCTTCGCGGGTGGAGGAGCGCGTCGACCAGCGTGAGCATGGTCGTTCGAGGATACCTCTTACATGTTGTTCGCGACGATGGCTCCGGGCGGGGCGGTTCCCCCGAAGTCCTGCACCTGGCGCGCGTCGCCCTTCGTGACCGCGTAGAGCGCCGCCGAGGCGGCCGAGGTCCCGAGCGCCTGGCTCGTCAGCGTGCCGGCGCCGCCGCTGTTCGGGTCCCAGGTCGTGAGGTTACCGCTCGCGTCGAGGTTGCCGAACCACCCGGTCTTCAGCCAGCCGCCGCCCCAGACCATGAGGAGGTTGTGGTTGTCGACCGTGCCGTCGGGCCAGCCGCTGCGGTTGAGGCCCGTCTTGGGGGTGTCGCCCGAGATGGTCATGACCATGCTGTCGGCGAGCGTCGCGCCGGTGCACCCCGCGGGATCGGGGAGCGCCATGCAGTCGGCCATGAAGGCGTTGAAGATCATGCCGAGCGTCTTCACGTTCGACGCGAGCGTCGTCATGTTCTGGAACGCCGGGTGCGGATCGTCCTGCATCGCCGGGAGGACGAGGCACGACGTGAGGCCGAGGCCGAAGGCCTTGACCCCCGTGCAGAGGGCGTGGCCGATCTCGACGATGTTCGTCGGGGTCGCGGCGGTGATGCCGTAGCGCACGTCGTCTGCGGCCGTGACCGCGAGCTGCGTGGCGAGGTTTCGCCCGAGGAGGTTCACCGCCACCTTGCTCGTGTTGTACACGTTCGTCACGCTCGGCCGGGGGGCGACCGAGTTGAGGCTGAGGAACGCCTTGAAGTACGCCTCGTCGAGGCCCGCGTTCTGCGGCGTCTGGAGCAGCGTCTTCGAGGCGGCGCTGTTGAAGAGGTCGACGAGCCCCGCCGAGTCGGCCACGGTGGCGGGAGCCGCCGCACCCGGCGCGGTACCGAAGACGAACGGGTTCATCGCCATGACCGGCAGGAGCGTCGGGTTCGCGGCCTGGACCGCGCTGACCGACGCGACGAGGCCGTTGTTGCCGATCGTGAGCCCCGAGGTCGGGGTCTTCGTGTGCGTCTGGTTGGTGCCGGCGACGAACACCGTCATCTGCCGGTTGGCCGGCAGCGTCTGGAACGGCGAGTCCGGCGAGTAGACGAGGGGGTTGTCGGTCCCCTTCGCCACCGTCGCGGTCGTCGCGTAGTACGCGAACGCGGGGTTGTTCGCCTGCGCGATGTCGGGATACGGAAAGAGCTGCGTGAACCACGCGAGCCCGCCGTTGTCGCCGATGAGGTGGACGGACTTCGCCGTCGTCGAGCACGACGCGCCGTCGGCCATGGCGACGCCGGCCTTGTCGCCGAGGATGTCGAGGTAACGCGAGCGCTCGAGTCCGAGCACCGCGGCGACCGCGGTGCTCCACTTGATGAAGTTGCGCCGGCCGGGGCCACGAAGATTCTTGAGTCTGGGATCAGCCATGACGATTCCTCATTCGCTCGTGTGGGCGGCCGCGAGCAGCGTCGCGATCGCGAGTTGTTGGCCGGTGGCCTGATCCGGAGCCGCCGCGACCAGCTGGTTGGCCAGCGAGAGGTGGTCGGGCTTGGCCGGCTTGCCGAGGATGCAAGAGATGCCGTCCGCGGTGAAGTTGCCGGTCGTGTCGAGGAGCTGCGTGTTCGGGCAGCGCGTCGACGTGGCGAGGTTGCTCTTCAGGATCTCCGAGGCGGCGGCGACGAAGATGTCGTACTCCTTCGCCAGCGCGCTGGTGGACGGGATGATCATCTCGGCCACGCGGCTCGGATAGACCGCCACGCCGAGTGGGCCCTGTCCGGTCGAGTAGAGGTCCCCCGCCGTGTCGGCCGTCGTCGACGTCATGTCGACGCCGAGGTCGGCGAGGATGAGCGAGAGCGCCGCGTACTGGATCTTCTGCGCGCCGTGCAGGCGGGCGACGGTGTCGGGCGTGCCGATGGCCTGGTCGTCCTTGACCACCACCGTGGGGTCGGTGATGCCGTTGTTACCGCCGATGCTCTGGGCCATGTGGTTCCAGGTATTGCCGGAGCCCGCGGCGAGCGAGCTCTGGGAATACGGCTCGTAGTGTGTGCCGAGCGACGCATCGCCGGCACCCTGTTGGCAGCCCACCAGCGCGACGACGGCCGCGCCGAGGGTCGTGAGCACGAGTTTCTTCATCGTGATCTCCTTCCTCTCAGAAACGGACGAAGTCGTCCGACGTGAAAATGTCGCGGATGGCTTGCTTGAGGTTCATCTGCTTGGCGGTGAAGTCGGTGACGACCGGCGCGGTGACCTCCGCCGGGATCGTCGCCAGGTCGTTGACGATGTCGCCGCGGTTGAAGGCCCAGTCCCACACGCGGTTGACGGCGCACTGGGCGACGTCGGGATCGGCGGCGATCGCCTGGCCGAGGCTCGGGATGTCGGTGACCGGGACGCCGTTGCGCCAGGCGAAGCCCTGGCCGGCGGGGAGCCAGTCGGTCAGCACGCTGGTGACGGGCGGGACGATCGGCGTCTGCACCTGGATCGTCGTCTGGTACTTGCCGTTCGCGTCGAAGTACGCGAAGAGCGGCGCGATGTGGTTGAGCGTCGTGTGGCAGTTGGCGCAGATGACCGCCGACGTGTCCTGGAAGTTGATGTTCGCGGTCGGCCCGCCGGCGATGCTGTCGAAGGGCCAGGGGCTCGTGTAGAGCGACTGCCCCATCGGGACCGGGTTGGCCGAGTACTCCGCCGGCATCGGGGAGCAGACGAAGATCTCCTGGATGAACCGCACGCGGCGGAACGCCAGGTCCTCGAAGTACTGGGCCTGGATGCCCGGGTCGGTGAGGACGCCGGAGGTGGGCGCGTTGTTGGTGCAGCTCGCGGCGGTGAACGTCCCGTTCGCGAACGTCGGGCAGGTGCCGGTCGCCGCGGTCAGGATGTCGGTGAACGGCTGCTCGTTGACGACGACCATCGCGGCGAACGTCGCCGCGGTGTCGAAGCTCGGAGCGCCCTTCGGCATCGGGCTGTAGGGCATGCCCGTCTTGAACGTGTCGCGGAAGTACTGGATCATCTGCGACGCGAACCGCGGATCCGCGAGCATCGCGTCGACGTCCGCGTCGTAGATCGTGGCTTGCGCCGCCGGGGTCGTGGCCGCCTCGATCGCCTGGATCTGGGCGAGCGTGGGGAGGTTGCCGACGAGCTTCAAGCTCGCGGTGCGAAGCGCTTCGCCGTAGTCGACGACTCGCGGGTCGAGCGCGCTGGCGTCGGCCGTCGTGCCCGCGTCGTCCATCGCCGTGGGCGTCGTGCCCCCGGGGCCGGGCGCGGGGGCAGCGCTCCCTCCCGACGAGCTGGCGGTGGAGGTCCCGTCGTCGCCCGCGGCTCCCGCCGACGGATCGTAGTGGCCCGCACCACCGGGTGAAGAAGTCGACCCGGACCCGCATCCGGTGCTCACAATCGCGCTCGAGGCAATGGCCAGGACGCTCAGGGTCGTTCGTCGCGTGGGCCGCATGGTGACTTCCTTTCCGAGTCGGGGGAAAACGCGTCGGGTCGAGATCATTTCTCGGCTGCGATCCACGTCTCCATCATCGTGACGAAGCTCTGCGAAGCCTTGGTGAAGGGGTGATTCGTAAGCCCGCCCGTCGGGGCGAGGATGATGTTGCTCTGCGCGGGGTCGGCCGGATTGGCCTGGGCGAGCGCCTGCGCGCACGCCGTCGCGTCGTCCGGCGGCGTCGCCGCGAGGCCCGAGAGGTCCATCGCGGAGTTGCCGCTCCCGCCGGTGTTGTGGCAGGTGAGGCACGTGTTGGCCTGGATGGCCGGCACCGCGTCGGACGTGAAGGTCGAGAGCGCCTTGCAGCCGCCGGTGAGCCCGGCGTCGGCGACGGTCGCCGCGGCGAGGGTCGTGAACTCGATCTTCATCTTCGCGCCGGTCGACCAGTCCGTGAGGATGAGCAAGCCCGGTCCGAGCGGCGCCGTCTGGCCGGCCGCCACCGTCTGGTCCTCGTTCGAGAAGCTCGGGTCGTCGATCTCCGCGCCCATCGTGGGGAGGATGGCGAAGATCGGGTAGACGATGTGCACGCCCGTCGCGGCGGGCGCGACGATGTCGAGGTCCGACAGCGTGATGACGTTGCCGGAGACGGCGGCGGTGAACGTGATGTGGGTTCCCGCCACGCCACCCGCGGAGCAGTCGATGTCGTTGGCGCCCATGGTCACGGTGAACGGAGGCGTCTGCGGCAGCGTGACGACCGGGAGATTGTTGGACTCGATCGTGAGCCACTGCGTGACCTGCGTGAGGAGCGGGTCGGCGAGCGCCGGGCCCTCGTGGCGGCCCTTGGTGAGCACGATGCTCGTGAGCGGGTTGGCGGCGACGATGCCGGGAAAGGAGACCGCCGAGATGTACGGATCGGGAGGCCCGAGCCAGAGGGGAGCGCCACCGGCACCCATCGCGTGGCAAGCGCCGCCGCAGGTCGACCCGAGCGTGGAGTAGAGCGCCTCGAAGGCCGCGCGACCGGCGACGCTGCCCGGCCCGGCCTCGCCGGAGACGCCCGCGTCGCTCGGCGTGACGCCACCGCCGGCGCCGCCGTCGCTGCCGCCGGTCGGATTCGACTGCCCCTTCGGACCGGTGCCCGAGGGCATCCCGCCGGACGGCGGCTCGGTGCCGCCGCTGCTGCCGGACCCACCGAGGCCGTGGGCGGAGAGAGTTCCCGTGGCCCCATCGCTGCACCCGGCGGCCGTCGCGCCGAGCAGGGCGAATGCTCCCGCGACGTGTCGCCACCCCTGGATGTCTCGGCGCCGTTGCATCGTGTAGGAGTCGCCATGTGCACGGAAGAGGCCAGCGCCAGGATCCGCGCTTTTGCCGAGAAATCCGCCATGCGCACCTTTCCTTCATGCGCAGGCTGGATCCTTCCGCTGGCGGGAGCGCGCCCCACGCTCACGCTCGATTGTTGAAGGCAGGTTACAGATCGCGGAGGCGAGAAATTGCCACTGCGATGTAACGACCAGCTTCGCGCGGGCCCCCCATACTTGGGCCGAGCGGCATGGCCCCCGAGCCCGTAGAGCGCGCCGACCCGACCCCCGCCGACCGGGTGGTCGTCATCGAGGACGAGGAGGATCTGCGCGGCCTCGTCGCGTTCGCGCTGCGCGGCGACGGGTGGAGCACGTACACCGCATCGACGGGGGCCGAGGGGATCGCGCTCGTGGCGTCGGTCCGGCCCTCCGTCGTCGTGCTCGATCTCATGCTCCCCGACGTGTCCGGGATCGACGTCTGCCGGCGGCTGCGGGCCACGCCGACCGAGACCGCGCTCGGGATCATCGTCGTGACCGCGCGCGGCGACGAGTACGACAAGCTCCTCGGATTCGAGTCCGGCGCCGACGACTACGTGGTGAAGCCTTTCAGCGTGCGCGAGCTGGCGCTCCGGGTGAGAGCTCTGTGGCGCTCCACGGTACCGAGAGGGCAGGCGTGGGCGACCGGCTCCGCCTTCCACTGGCGAGGGCTCGTCCTCGATCCGATCCGCCACCGCGTGCGCGCCGACGGAGGGGATCTCGTCCTGCGACCGCTCGAGTTCAAGATCCTCCTTCTTCTCATGTCGAACGCCGGGCGCGCGTTCACGCGCGCCGAGGTCGCGGTGGCGATCTCGGAGGGCGGACGTCAGGGGAGTCTGCGCACCATCGACACGCACGTCAGCCGGCTGCGCGAGGCGCTGGGGTCCTACGCGAGCGCGGTCGAGACGGTGCCGGGAGTGGGGTATCGGCTCGGGAGAGAGTCGTAGTCGATTCGTTGAGGCACCGATGTAATCGCGGTGTCACATCGGTGCCTCGCACAAGCCATGCACGGGGTTCCGCCGTGCAGGAGAGAGGTGCATCCTGCGCGCAGTATCAACGCCACGGCGTCGATCCCCGGAGGGAACCCATGGACCAACTCTCGCGCGCATTCTGTCTTCTCGGTGGTGGAGTCATCGTCACCGCCGCCGTCTACGCATGTTCGAGCAGCAGCGGTGGGACCGCTCCTCCGGTGAACAAGGACGCTTCCGCGTCGAGCAGCAGCGGAAGCAGCAGCGGAAGCAGCAGTGGCGGCGGTAGCGGGAGTAGCAGCGGGAGTAGCAGTGGCAGCAGCAGCGGGAGTGACGGCGGCAGCTTCAACTGCAACCCGGCCACGGACAGCGGAACGCTTCCGCTGTGCAGCAGCCTCCCGGGCAAGGTGCTGTACATCGAGTCGGCCGACACGCAGGAGACGGTCCTCGACATCATGGGCCGCGAGCTCCGCGACAGCGCGAACATCACGATCACCTTCGAGCTCACGGGCTCGTGCACCGTCGTCCCCAACATCTACCAGGCGACGCCGCTGCCGAAGAACACCGAGATGCTCTTCATCCCGTCGACGGACGAGTGCCCGAGCTGGACGAGCTCGGATCCCGAGCTGACGTGCCTCACCGACGCCAACAACCCCACGCCGGTCGACTTCGGCATCTCCGCGCTCTTTCCGAGCAGCTGCCCGAACGGGACGCCTCCGGCCGGGTTCCAGCAGTTCATCGGACCGATCCAGGCGTACACCTTCGTCGTCCCCACCGCGGAGTTCGCGACCCAGACGTCGATCTCCGCGGAGGAAGCCTACTACGCCTTCGGCTTCGGCCTGAACAACCCCGTCACGTGGACGCCCATGGGATCGTCCACCGCGGTGAGCGAGTGGAACGTGCCCCCGCAGTTCTTCCTCCGGCCGGCGACGAAGAGCACGCTCGTCTCCACCGCGCTCAACATCGGTCTGTCGCCGACGCAGATGACGCTGGCGACCGCGGACGGCGGGACCTCGGATGGACGGCAGCTCCTCGGGAGCTCGACCGACGTCTTGACCGGCGTCGCGGCGGCGACGAGCAACCAGGCCATCGGCATCCTCGGCTCGGAGGTCTACGACACGAACCGAGGCAAGGGCATCAACGAGCTCGCGTACGCGGGCTTCGGTCAGACGACCCGCTACTACCCGGACTCGACGACGACCTCGTTCGACAAGCAGAACCTGCGGAACGGCAACTACACGCTGTGGTCACCCGCGGTCATCGTCGAAGCGGTCAACTCGTCCGGCGTCTCGGCCGACCCTTACGTGCAGTACTTCACCGAGGCGTTCCTCGGAACGCCGGGCGCGACGCCGCCCGGTGGCTACGTGGATGGCGGAACGCCCATCGACGGCCTCGGCGCGACGGTGAGCGCCGGGCTCACGCCGGACTGCGCGATGCAGGTCCAGCGGACCGCCGACGGCGCGCCCGTCACGCCGTACACGCCGACGGCGCCGTGCACCTGCTACTACCTCAGCAAGGTCCCCAGCCCCGCGCCGCTCCCCGCGAGCTGCACCACGTGCACGTCGAGCGCCTCGTGCGGGACGGGCAGCGTCGGATGCTTCAACGGGTACTGCGAGACGAATCCTCCGCCGTCCGTCACGGCCACGCCGGTCACGAAGTCCGTGACCTACCCCGCGACGGCGGACGGCGGGCTCCTGTTTCCCAACCCGTGACGGATGCGGCGCTTCGCGCTTCTCGGTGCGCTCGGGGTGGCGCTGTTGGCCCCGAGCGCGCGAGCGGAGGACGCTCCGACCCCGGCCCCCACGGCTCCGGCGCCGCCGGATGACGCGCTCCGGGCCGAGGTGGCCCGGCAAGGGGCGGCGCTCGACGAGCTGAGAGCGTCGCTCGACGAGGAGAAGAAGAAGCGCGAGCACCCGGCGGTCCGCGTCTCGGGGTTCATCCAGGCGGACTGGGTCATCCACAACCAGTCCTCGCAGAACGACATCGACTGGTCCACCGACCTCCCCCTCAACCAGGACCGCTTCACGCTGCGGCGCGGGCACGTGCGCGTCGACGCCGAGCAGGGGCTCGTCGTCGGCGCGCTCGAGATCGACGCGAACACGACGAGCGGCCCGCAGGTCCGCCCGATCGAGGCCGACGTCTCCCTCCGCTGGCCCCAGAAGCCGGATCCGCGCCTGCCGTCGTTCGTCGGCACGATCGGTCTCATGCGGATCCCGTTCGGGTACGAAGTGCAGGAGCTCGACTACGTGCGCCCGTTCCTCGAGCGGGCGACGATGCTGCAGGCGCTCTTCCCCGGTGAGTTCGATCTCGGCCTGCGCTTCAAGGTGAGCTACCGCTTCCTCGACTTGGCGATCGCGGTCATGAACGGGAGCCCGATCGGGAACAAGGTCTTCCCCGATCTCGATCCGGTGCAGGCCAAGGACATGGTGGGCCGTCTCGGGGTCGACTTCGAGGTCGCCCCGGGCGTCCGCTTCCAGGCCGGCGTCTCGGGGGAGACCGGGACCGGCTTTCACCCCGGGACGCAGGCCACGAAGAGCCAGCTCGTCTGGGTGGACCAGAACGGCGACGGGGTCGTGGAGCCGAACGAGATCACTGCGGTGGGAGGCACGCCCGCGACGCCCTCGCAGACGTTCCACCGGTTCGGGCTCGGAGGCGACGCGCGCATCATCGTTCGCATCGCGCCGCTGGGGGATCTGACGTTTCGCGCGGAGGCGGTCGACGCGCAGAACCTCGATCGCGGTCTGGAGGTCGCCGATCCGATCGGCGCGGGGCGGGATCTCCGCGAGATGGGGTACTCCGGGGGCGCGACGCAGGAGATCACGCGCTGGGCCATGGTCGGAGCCCGGTACGACCTCTACAACCCGGACGCCGACGCCAGTCAGCAGCGGGCGACGAACCTCGTCCCGGTCAGCCGCGCGTACTCGACCCTCGCGCTCATGGGGATGCTCCGCTACGGGGCCGGGGCGCGGCTCCTCCTCGAGTACGACATCAACCGGAACCCCCTCGGCATCGGGGCGAACGGCGCGCCGACGACGCTCGCGGACAACGCGCTGACGCTCCGCGGGCAGGTGGTCTTCTGATGCGCGGCGCCGCGGTCTTTCCGTTCGCCGTGCTTGCCGGCGTCCTCGCGAGCACGTCGTGCGCCGGAGTCCGCGCGGACACCGGCTCCGACGCGTACATGCAGCTGGCCGGCGCGCAGTTCGTTCGAGGGGCGATGCCGTCGGGGTCGGCGAGCGGGCCGAACGTCGATCAGATCACGCTCATGAACAGCAACATCTGGGCGGGCCTGGACAACGACCCGGTCGGAGGCGCGCTCGATCCCAGCGCCACCGCGGCCGCCATCGGGCTCGTGGGAGACGTCGGCTACTGGATCGTGGTCGCGGGCGTCCCGAGCGAGGAGAACCCCACCGATCCGACCTTCTCCGGCACGATGCAGTTCTCGGAGGGGATCATCCTCGGCAGCTACACGCTGGCGGTTCAGGCCGTCGATCAGAACGGCACCTTCGGGACGCCGAAGACGCAGATCCTCGTCGCCGAGCCGTCGCCGCTCGACCCGCCCGCGACGGGCGACCTCGTCGTCACGCTCACGTGGGACACCGAGTCCAACCTGAACCTCCACGTCGTCGACCCCGCCGGGCTCGACATCTACTGGGGCAACCCGTCGTCGCAGCCGCCGTTCTCGTTCGATCAGATCGACGGGGGCAGCTACGGCTACATCGACGACGACTCCAACGCGAACTGCATCATCGACGGGCTCCGCCGGGAGGACGCCATCTGGCCCAACCCGCCGCCGCCGGGGCTCTACACCGTGCGCGTCGACGCGCCGTCGCTGTGCGGACAGCCGATCGCGAACTGGACGGTCCGCGCCGTGCTCGACGGGCAGCCGGTGGGGGAGGCCAGCGGCGTCGCGGTGGACGCGGACACGCGCGGCTCGCACGGGTCGGGCTCGGGTCTGACCGCGTTCACGTTCACCGTGCCGTGATGCACCGCCCGCGGATCTGGCGGTGCACGCTCGCGGCCCTGCTGATCGCAGGCACGGCGCGCGCTCAGGAGGGCGTGCCCTCGGGGGCCACCCCGGTGAGCGAGGGGCAGGGGACGGTCCGGGTGACGAAGCCGCCGAAGCTGGTGCGGTTCGTCGAGGCCGAGATCCCGGCGGGGGAGGCGCGCTCGGCGGACGTCGTCCTCGCGATCACGGTGGGCGCCGACGGGGCGGTCCGGGACGCGTCGGTGCTCGAGTCCGGCGGCGCGCGGTTCGACGCGGCGGCCATCGGCGCCGCGCGACGCTTCGGGTTCGAGCCGGCCGAGGTGAACGGTCGGCCGGCGGCGGTGAAGATCCGGTACCGGTACTCGTTCCGCGCGACGCCGACCCCGACCCCGACCCCGATCCCGATCCCGACCCCGATCCCGACCCCGCTCCCGATCCCGACCACGACCTCGACCCCGACCGCCGACATCGATGTCCGCGGGAGTCCTCGTCGACGCGACGTCACCGACACCACCATCTCCGCCGCGCAGGGCAGCAAGGTCGCCGGCACGCAGGGCGATCC